>NZ_JBEXSI010000008.1:0-169849 GCF_040613515.1 Streptomyces sp. NPDC006261 | reverse complement strand
GACGCCCGCCGCCCCGCCCTCCTCCTCGTCACCGACCTCTCCTACCAGGCCCGCGGGCGCCGCTACTGCGACGAGGCGCGGCCGACTGCACAGCGGTGGTACGGGGTGGGGCTCAGCCCTCGTCGGACTGCTTCAGCGCCTCCATGGCACGCGCGGTCACGTCGGTGACCTTGCCGAGCGCGGAGATGGTCACCACCAGGCCCTGGGCCCGGTAGTAGTCGATGATCGGCTCGGTCTGCGTGTGGTAGACCTCCAGCCGGGTCCGGACCGTCTCCTCGCTGTCATCGTGCCGCTGATACAGCGCACCACCGCAGACGTCGCAGACACCCTCGGACTTCGGCGGGCTGTACGTCACGTGGAAGACGTGAGCGCTGTCCTTGCGGCAGACGCGGCGACCCGCGATCCGCTTCACGACCTCGTCCTCGGGAACCTCGAGATCGAGGACCGCGTCCAGCTTCACGCCCTCGTCCTTGAGCATCACGTCAAGGGCTTCGGCCTGGCCCACGTTCCGCGGGAAGCCGTCCAGCAGGAAGCCGTTCACGGCGTCCGGCTGGGCCATGCGGTCCTTGGCCATCCCGATGGTGACTTCGTCCGGCACCAGCTGTCCCGCGTCGATGTAGGCGCGGGCCTGCTTGCCAAGGTCGGTGCCCTGGCTCATGTTGGCGCGGAAGAGGTCGCCCGTGGAGATGTGCGGAATCGACAGGTTCTCGGCAAGGTACGCAGCCTGCGTTCCCTTGCCGGCACCCGGAGGCCCGACGAGGACGATTCGCATCAGCGGAGGAACCCTTCGTAATTGCGCTGCTGGAGCTGACTCTCGATCTGCTTCACGGTTTCCAGACCCACACCCACGATGATGAGGATGCTCGTCCCGCCGAACGGGAAGTTCTGGTTCGCACCGCCGAAGCCTGCCAACGCCATCGTCGGCACAAGAGCGATCAGGCCCAGGTACAGCGAGCCCGGCCAAGTGATCCTGTTGAGCACGTAGCTCAGGTACTCGGCAGTAGGTCGACCTGCCCGGATGCCCGGGATGAAGCCACCATACTTCTTCATGTTGTCGGCGACTTCGTCGGGGTTGAACGAAATGGCCACGTAGAAGAAGGCGAAGAACACGATGAGTACGAAGTAGACCGCGATGTAGTACGGGTGGTCACCCGTCACGAAGTGGTCCTGGATCCAGGTTGCCCAGCCAGAGGTGGATCCCGAGAACTGGACGATCAGCGACGGGATGAAGAGCAGCGACGAGGCGAAGATGACGGGAATCACACCCGCCTGGTTCACCTTGAGCGGGATGTACGTGGACGTACCGCCGTAGGAACGGCGCCCGATCATGCGCTTCGCGTACTGCACCGGGATGCGGCGCTGCGCCTGCTCGACGAAGACCACGAGGGCGACCATCACGAAGCCGATGAGGATGACCGTGCCGAACTCGATCCAGCCGTCGGCCAGCTTGCCGCTCTCCTTGATGGCCCACAGGGCGCCGGGGAACGTGGCGGCGATCGAGATGAACATGAGGATCGACATGCCGTTGCCGATGCCCTTGTCGGTGATGAGCTCACCGAGCCACATGACGGCTGCCGTACCGGCGGTCATGGTGATGACCATCACCAGCGTCGTGAAGATCGATTTGTCCGCGACGATCTGGTCCCGCACGGTGCAGTTCTGGAACAGCGCCCCGCTCCGGGCGGTGGCGACGAGGCCGGTGCCCTGGAGGACGGCCAGCGCGACGGTCAGATAACGCGTGTACTGCGTGATCTTGGCCGTGCCGGACTGCCCCTCCTTCTTGAGGGCTTCCAGTCGGGGGATCACCACGGTCAGCAGCTGGAGAATGATGCTGGCCGTGATGTACGGCATGATGCCGAGCGCGAAGATGGTGATCTGCAACAGGGCGCCACCGCTGAACATCTGCATCAGACCGAGCAGACCGCCCGAATCGGACTGGTCGATGCACTGCTGCACCTTCGCGTAGTCGACTCCGGGCGCCGGGACATGAGCCCCGAGCCGGTAGATCACGATGATGCCGAGCGTGAAGAGCAGCTTCTTGCGCAGGTCGGGCGTCTTGAACGCTCGGGCGAACGCGGTGAACACGGTGCCTCCTGCGACCCCCGCGCTATGCGTCAGAGGCGACGGGTCTGGATGGGACTGGATGGGATCGGATACAAGGCAGCCCTACATCGTAAGGAGGCCACAAAAGATTAACGGCGCCACCCTACCCGGCCCGGGACTGAGCAGGAAACACGCACTGCACACCGGTGCAATGCCCGCTCCCCCGGCCCACGCCGCGAAAGACCGGCCAAGCCACACCATTTGGGACGTGAAAGCCCCTCGGCTCCCCCACCGCCGGTGCGGTGGACACCCGTTCAACCTTTCCCGAGCCTTTACGGTTCCCGTACAGCGCCACAAACAAGAAAAAGCCTGGCCGGCCACCTCCGAAGAGGCGGCCGGCCAGGCTCAGTTCTGTCCCGCGGCTCAGACGAGCTCGGTGACCGTACCGCCGGCGGCGGTGATCTTCTCCTTGGCGGAGCCGGAGACGGCGTCAACCGAAACCTGCAGCGCCACGGAGATCTCGCCCTGTCCGAGGACCTTGACGAGGTGGTTGTTGCGCACAGCGCCCTTGGCGACCAGATCGGCCACCGTGACCTCTCCACCCTCGGGGTAGAGCGTCGCGAGCTTGTCCAGGTTCACGACCTGGTACTCCGTGCGGAACGGGTTCTTGAAGCCCTTGAGCTTCGGGAGACGCATGTGGAGGGGCATCTGGCCACCCTCGAAGCGCTCCGGAACCTGGTAACGAGCCTTCGTACCCTTGGTACCACGGCCTGCGGTCTTACCCTTGGACGCCTCACCACGACCCACACGGGTCTTGGCGGTCTTGGCGCCCGGGGCAGGCCGGAGGTTGTGGGCCTTCAGCGGGCTGTTCTCCGCCATGTCAGTCAACCTCCTCAACCGTCACGAGGTGGCGGACGGTGTTGGCCATTCCGCGGAACTCGGGGCGGTCCTCCTTGACAACCGAGTCGTTCAGGCGCTTGAGCCCGAGCGAACGCAGGGTGTCGCGGTGGTTCTGCTTGCTGCCGATGTACGACTTCGTCTGCGTGATCTTGAGGCGAGCCATTACGCACCCGCTCCCGCACGTGCACGCAGCAGAGCCGCGGGGGCGACGTCCTCGAGGGGCAGACCGCGGCGGGCCGCGATCTCCTCGGGACGCTGCAGGCCCTGGAGGGCCGCCACGGTCGCATGCACGATGTTGATCGCGTTGGACGAGCCAAGCGACTTCGACAGGATGTCGTGAACGCCGGCGCACTCGAGCACGGCACGCACCGGGCCACCGGCGATAACACCGGTACCGGGGGAAGCCGGCTTGAGCAGGACGACGCCCGCAGCCTTCTCGCCCGTGATCGGGTGAGGGATGGTGCCCTGGATGCGGGGGACCTTGAAGAAGCTCTTCTTGGCCTCTTCGACACCCTTGGCGATGGCCGCGGGAACTTCCTTGGCCTTGCCGTATCCGACACCGACGGTGCCGTCACCATCGCCCACCACGACCAGCGCGGTGAAGCTGAAGCGACGACCACCCTTCACAACCTTGGCGACGCGGTTGATCGCGACGACGCGCTCGACGTACGCGGTCTTCTCGGCGGCGCTGGCGCCACCGTCACGGCCCTTCCGGTCCCGCCGCTCGCCGCCACCGGCACCGCTTCCGCGGCGCTGGGGTCCAGCCATTGGATTTACCTCTCTCTGTTACGTCCGCTGTGCGTAGGAACCGGGGCTTAGAACTTCAGCCCGGCTTCACGGGCGGCGTCAGCCAGAGCGGCAATCCGCCCGGCGTACTGGTTACCACCGCGGTCAAACACGACGGCCTCGACGCCTGCGGCCTTGGCACGCTCGGCGACCAGGGCGCCGACCTGCTGGGCCTGAGCGCTCTTGTCACCCTCGCCACCACGGATCGAGGTGTCCAGGGTCGACGCCGACGCGAGCGTGTGGCCCGCGATGTCGTCGATGACCTGGGCCACGATGTGGCGGTTGGAACGCGTCACGACCAAGCGGGGACGCTCCGGCGAACCGGAGATGTGCTTGCGGACGCGGATGTGGCGGCGCTTGAGAGCGGCACGCTTGTACGCGTCGCCCTTGGCGATCTTCACACCGTATGCCATGGCTACTTACCAGCCTTTCCGACCTTGCGGCGGATGACCTCGCCCGCGTACTTGACGCCCTTGGCCTTGTACGGGTCGGGCTTCCGCAGCTTGCGGATGTTGGCGGCTACCTCGCCGACCTTCTGCTTGTCGATGCCCTCGACGCTGAGCTTCGTGGGCGACTCGACCTTGAAGGTGATGCCATCCGGAGCCTCGATGAGGATCGGGTGGCTGTAGCCCAGGGCGAACTCCAGGTTGGAGCCCTTCGCCTGGACGCGGTAACCGACACCGCTGATCTCGAGCGCCTTGCTGTAACCCGTGGTCACACCGGTGATCATGTTCGCCACCAGCGTGCGGGACAGGCCGTGGAGGGCCTTGTTCTGACGCTCGTCGTTCGGGCGGGAGACGTTGAGCACGCCGTCCTCACCCTTGGAGACCTCGATCGGCGCGGCAACGGTGTGCGTGAGGGAACCCTTGGGGCCCTTCACGGCGACCGTACGGCCATCGATGGTGACGTCCACACCGGCGGGAACCTGGATGGGGAGCTTGCCGATTCGCGACATGAGCTTTCCTTCCTTTCCCGACTACCAGACGTAGGCGAGGACTTCCCCACCTACGCCCTTCTTGCCTGCCTGCTGGCCGGTCAGGAGGCCGTGGGACGTGGAGATGATCGCCACGCCCAGACCGCCGAGGACCTTCGGCAGGTTGGTGGACTTTGCGTATACACGCAGACCCGGCTTCGAAATCCGCTTGATGCCGGCGATCGAGCGCTCGCGGTTCGGGCCGAACTTCAGCTCGAGGACGAGGTTCTTGCCGACCTCGGCGTCCTCGACCTTCCAGCCGGTGATGAAGCCCTCCTGCTGGAGGATCTCCGCGATGTGCGACTTGATCTTGCTGTGCGGCATCGAGACATCGTCGTGATATGCCGAGTTCGCGTTACGCAGACGCGTGAGCATGTCTGCGATGGGATCAGTCATGGTCATGAGTTGGCCTTCGGCCTCTCTCGCCGGGGTTTCCTGTATGCGCCATCCCTCTCCCCACTCAGTGGCGGGACGGGTGCGGTGCGGGGACCTACGGCGTAGTAAGTCGGTCTTGGGCGGCAGGCGCCCAACCCTTCAAGCCTACGGCATGAAAGGACGGGCTCCTGCCGACCCAGATGCTTACCGAGAGTCTCCAGAACTTCCCTTCGCCCTAGGGCGGAGGAGAGTTACCAGGAGCTCTTGGTCACGCCCGGCAGCTCGCCACGGTGAGCCATCTCACGAAGGCACACGCGGCACAGGCCGAACTTGCGGTAGACGGAGTGGGGCCGGCCGCAGCGCTGGCAGCGGGTGTACCCGCGAACGCCGAACTTCGGCTTACGGGCGGCCTTAGCGATCAGAGCCTTCTTCGCCACGGTCAGTTCTCCTTGAACGGGAAGCCGAGGTGACGAAGGAGGGCACGACCCTCGTCGTCGTTGGTCGCCGTGGTGACCACGGTGATGTCCATGCCCCGGACCCGGTCGATCTTGTCCTGGTCGATCTCGTGGAACATGACCTGCTCCGTGAGACCGAAGGTGTAGTTGCCACGGCCGTCGAACTGCTTCGGCGACAGGCCACGGAAGTCACGGATACGCGGAAGCGCGAGCGACAGCGTACGGTCCAGGAACTCCCACATCCGGTCACCACGAAGGGTGACGTGGCAGCCGATCGGCTGGCCCTCGCGCAGCTTGAACTGCGCGATGGACTTGCGGGCCTTGGTGACGGCCGGCTTCTGGCCGGTGATCGTGGTGAGGTCCTTGACGGCACCGTCGATCAGCTTGGAGTCGCGGGCGGCGTCGCCCACACCCATGTTGACCACGATCTTGACCAGACCGGGAACCTGCATGACGTTCTCGTACGAGAACTCCTCACGCAGCTTGCCGGCGATTTCCTCGCGGTAGCGCGTCTTGAGACGCGGCGCAGTGGTGGCAGTCATCAGATGTCCTCACCGGTCCGCTTGGCAACGCGGATCTTGTTGCCCTCGTCGTCAAAGCGGTAGCCGACGCGGGTGACAACCTTGTTGCCGTCCTTCTCCACGACCAGCTGAACGTTGCTGACGTGAATCGGGGCCTCGGTGGTGACAATGCCACCCGTCTGCGAACCGCGAGCCGTCTGACCGGCCTTGGTGTGCTTCTTGACCCGGTTGACACCCTCGACGAGGACGCGGTCCTGAGCGGGGTAGGCCACGATGACCTTGCCCTGCTTGCCCTTGTCCTTACCGGTGATGACCTGAACCAGGTCGCCCTTCTTGATCTTCATGCTTACAGCACCTCCGGCGCGAGCGAGATGATCTTCATGAACTTCTTCTCGCGCAGCTCTCGGCCCACCGGGCCGAAGATACGGGTGCCGCGGGGGTCGCCGTCGTTCTTCAGAATGACGGCGGCGTTCTCGTCGAAGCGGATGTACGAGCCATCCTGACGACGACGCTCCTTGACGGTGCGAACGATGACGGCCTTGACGACGTCACCCTTCTTCACGTTGCCACCGGGGATCGCGTCCTTGACGGTGGCGACGATGACGTCACCGATACCCGCGTAGCGGCGACCCGAGCCACCGAGAACACGAATGGTGAGAATTTCCTTCGCACCCGTGTTGTCGGCGACGCGCAGTCGCGACTCCTGCTGGATCACGTCTATCTCCTGATCGTCTGCCGGTTCCCGGCGGGGAGCTCCGTAAGTGACTTACGGAGCTCCCTCACCGAGCCTGGCGGAACTGACCTGAGGGAAACCCCTCAGGAATTACTTGGCCTTCTCGAGGATCTCGACGATGCGCCAGCGCTTCGAGGCCGACAGCGGACGCGTCTCCATGATGATGACGCGGTCGCCGACGCCCGCAGAGTTCTGCTCGTCGTGGGCCTTGAGCTTGTTCGTACGGCGGATGACCTTGCCGTACAGCGCGTGCTTCACGCGGTCCTCGACAGCGACGACAACGGTCTTGTCCATCTTGTCGCTGACGACCAGACCCTCACGGGTCTTGCGGAAGCCGCGGTCGATCTTGCTGGTCTCAGTCACAGTCTTCTCGCTCATCAGACGCTCTCCACCGTCTCGATGCCCAGCTCGCGCTCGCGCATCAGGGTGTAGATCCGGGCGATGTCCTTACGGACGGACTTGAGCCGGCCGTGGTTCTCGAGCTGGCCCGTCGCCGCCTGAAAGCGGAGGTTGAACAGCTCTTCCTTGGCTTCGCGGAGCTTGTTGAGGAGCTCCTCGTCGCCCAGCTCGCGCAGCTCGGACGCCTTGGTACCGGCCGACATCACGACTCACCTGCCTCGCGCCGAACGATCCGGCACTTCATCGGAAGCTTGTGAGCAGCGCGGGTGAGCGCCTCACGAGCAATCTTCTCGTTCGGGTAGGACAGCTCGAACATCACCCGACCCGGCTTGACGTTCGCGATCCACCACTCGGGAGAACCCTTACCGGAACCCATGCGGGTCTCGGCAGGCTTCTTCGTCAGGGGACGGTCCGGGTAGATGTTGATCCAGACCTTGCCGCCACGCTTGATGTGACGGGTCATCGCGATACGAGCGGACTCGATCTGACGGTTCGTCACGTACGCCGGGGTCAGCGCCTGGATGCCGTACTCGCCGAACGCAACCTGCGTGCCACCCTTGGACATACCGCTGCGCTTCGGGTGGTGCTGCTTGCGGTGCTTGACCCTACGGGGGATCAGCATTTCGGTCAGGCCTCCGTTCCGGTGCTCTCAGCAGCCGGAGCGGCGGCGGGAGCGTCGGCCTTGGGGGCCTCGGCTGCCGGCGACTGCTGCGGCTTACGTCCGCGACCGCCACGCTCGCCACCACGGCCGCCACCACGGCCGGCCGGGCGGTCGGTGCCGCCACGAGCCGGACGGTTGCCGGCGCGGGCCGCGGCGTTCTCGGCGCGAACCTCGGCGATGTTCTTGACGTCGCCCTTGTAGATCCAGACCTTCACGCCGATGCGGCCGAAGGTCGTCTTGGCCTCGAAGAAGCCGTAGTCGACGTTCGCACGGAGCGTGTGCAGGGGCACGCGGCCCTCGCGGTAGAACTCCGAGCGGGACATCTCGGCGCCGCCGAGGCGACCGCCGCACTGGATCTTGATGCCCTTGGCGCCGGCCTTCATCGAGCTCTGCATGCTCTTACGCATCGCACGACGGAAGGAGACGCGGGAGGAGAGCTGCTCGGCGACGGCCTGGGCCACCAGCTGAGCGTCCACCTCGGGGTTCTTGACCTCGAGGATGTTCAGCTGGACCTGCTTGCCGGTCAGCTTCTCCAGCTCGCCGCGGATGCGATCGGCCTCGGCGCCACGGCGACCGATGACGATGCCCGGACGGGCGGTGTGGATGTCAACGCGGACGCGGTCGCGGGTGCGCTCGATCTCGACCTTCGAGATGCCGGCCCGCTCCATGCCCTTCGTCATCATGCGACGAATGGCGACGTCTTCCTTGACGTAGTCCGAGTACAGCTTGTCGGCGTACCAACGGGACTTGAAGTCCGTGGTAATGCCGAGCCGGAACCCATGCGGGTTAACCTTCTGGCCCATTACCGGGTTCCTTCCTTGCTGCTGACGACCACGGTGATGTGGCTGGTCCGCTTACGGATCCGGTAGGCACGGCCCTGAGCACGCGGTCGGAACCGCTTCAGGGTCGGGCCCTCGTCCACGTACGCCTCGCTGATGACCAGCGAAGAGGCGTCAGGGTGGTCGTAGTTGTGTGCAGCGTTGGCGATGGCGCTGTCCAGCACCTTGCCAACCGGCACGCTCGCGGCCTGCGGGGCGAAACGCAGGACCGCCTGAGCCTCCGTGGCATCCATGCCACGGATGAGGTCCACCACTCGGCGGGCCTTCATGGGCGTGACGCGGATGTACCGCGCCTGGGCCCTGGCTTCCATGGTTGTCCCTTCGGTGTGAGTCATAGTCATTTCCACCCCGCGCTAGCGGCGCTTCGACTTCCGGTCGTCCTTGACGTGGCCGCGGAAGGTGCGAGTCGGCGAGAACTCGCCGAGCTTGTGGCCGACCATCGACTCGGTGACGAACACCGGGACGTGGATCTTGCCGTTGTGCACCGCGATGGTGTGACCCAGCATGGCCGGGACGATCATCGAGCGACGGGACCAGGTCTTGATGACGTTCTTGGTGCCTGCCTCGTTCTGTACGTCCACCTTCTTGATGAGGTGGCCGTCGACGAAGGGCCCCTTCTTGAGACTGCGCGGCATCTAAACCCGCTCCTAGCGCTTCTTGTTCGTCTTGCGGCGGCGGACGATGTACTTGCTCGATGCCTTCTTCGGCGAGCGCGTACGACCTTCCTTCTGACCCCACGGCGAGACCGGGTGACGTCCACCGGAGGTCTTGCCTTCACCACCACCGTGCGGGTGGTCAACCGGGTTCATCGCGACACCGCGGACGGTCGGGCGGACGCCCTTCCAGCGCATCCGGCCGGCCTTGCCCCAGTTGATGTTCGACTGCTCGGCGTTGCCGACCTCACCGATCGTGGCGCGGCAGCGGGCGTCGACCAGGCGGATCTCACCCGACGGCATACGAAGGTGGGCCATGGTGCCCTCCTTCGCCAGCAGCTGCACGGAGGCACCCGCGGAACGGGCGAACTTCGCGCCGCCGCCGGGCCGCAGCTCGATGGCGTGGATGGTCGTACCGACCGGGATGTTGCGCAGCGCCAGGTTGTTGCCCGGCTTGATGTCTGCGGCCGGACCGTTCTCGACGCGGTCACCCTGCGCCAGGCCACGCGGGGCGACGATGTAACGCTTCTCGCCGTCCGCGTAGTGGAGCAGCGCGATGCGCGCGGTGCGGTTCGGGTCGTACTCGATGTGCGCGACCTTGGCCGGCACGCCGTCCTTGTCGTGACGACGGAAGTCGATCACCCGGTAGGCGCGCTTGTGCCCGCCACCCTGGTGTCGAACCGTGATCCGACCGGCGTTGTTACGGCCGCCCTTGCTGTGCAGAGGGCGGACCAGCGACTTCTCCGGCGTGGACCGCGTGATCTCGACAAAGTCGGCGACGCTGGAGCCACGACGGCCCGGGGTCGTCGGCTTGTACTTGCGGATACCCATTTCTCAGTCCTCGTCCGATTCCGGACGACTCGACCTCCGTCAGGAGGTCGGGCCGCCGAAGATGTCGATACGGTCGCCCTCGGCGAGGGTCACGATGGCGCGCTTCGTGTCGGAGCGCTTGCCGAAGCCGGTCTTGGTGCGCTTGCGCTTACCCTGCCGGTTGATCGTGTTGACCCCGGTGACCTTGACCGAGAAGACCGCTTCAACGGCCTGCTTGATCTGGGTCTTGTTGGAGCCGGGCGCGACGATGAACGTGTACTTGTTCTCGTCGAGCAGCGCGTAGCTCTTCTCGGAGACCACGGGCTTGACGAGAACGTCACGCGGGTCCGAGTACGTCTTGCTGGTAACGGTCGCCTCGCTCATCAGGCGTCGCTCCCTTCGGTCTCAGCGGTCTGGGGGCCAGACACGAAGGACTCGAAAGCGGCCTGGGTGAAGACCACGTCGTCAGAGACGATCACGTCGTACGTGTTGAGCTGGCCCGGCTCCAGGATGTGCACCTGGGGCAGGTTGCGCGCGGACAGCCACGCGGCCTCGTCGGCGCGGTCGACGACCAGGAGCAGGTTCTGGCGCTCCGAGATCTTGCCGAGCAGCGTCTTGGCGGCCTTCGTGGAGGCTGCACCCTCGACCACGCCGGTGACGACGTGGATACGGGAGTGACGGGCCCGGTCCGAGAGGGCACCGCGCAGGGCGGCGGCCTTCATCTTCTTCGGGGTCCGCTGCGAGTAGTCACGCGGCTGCGGGCCGTGGACGACGCCACCGCCGGCGAACTGCGGGGCGCGGGTCGAACCCTGACGGGCGCGGCCGGTGCCCTTCTGGCGGTAAGGCTTCTTGCCACCACCGCGGACTTCGCCGCGGCGCTTGGTCTTGTGCGTGCCCTGACGGGCAGCCGCCAGCTGAGCGACAACGACCTGGTGGATCAGCGGAACGCTGGTCTTGGCGTCGAAGATCTCCGCGGGGAGGTCGACGGTACCGGCCTTGTCGCCTGCCGGCGAAAGGATGTCAATGGTGCTCATTACCTCAAGCCCCCTTGGCCGCGGTACGGACCAGGACGAGGCCGCCGTTCGGACCGGGGACCGCGCCCTTGATGAGGAGCAGACCCTTCTCCGCGTCAACCGCGTGGATGGTCAGGTTCTGGGTGGTGACGCGCTCGTTACCCATACGGCCCGCCATGCGCATGCCCTTGAAGACACGCCCAGGGGTGGCGCAGCCACCGATGGAACCGGGGGAACGGTGCTTGCGCTGGGTGCCGTGCCCGGCGCCGAGGCCCTTGAAGTTGTGACGCTTCATGACACCGGCGAAGCCCTTGCCCTTGCTCTTGCCCGTGACGTCGACCTTGACGCCGGACTCGAACACCTCGGCAGTGACCTCCTGGCCCAGCGTGTACTCGCTGGCGTCAGGGGTGCGGAGCTCCACCAGGTGGCGGCGCGGGGTGACGTCGGCCTTGGCGAAGTGACCCTTGAGGGGCTTGTTCACCTTGCGCGGGTCGATCTCGCCGAAGGCGATCTGGACCGCTTCGTAGCCGTCGCTGTCGTTGGTGCGAACCTGCGTCACGACGCACGGCCCGGCCTTGACGACGGTCACCGGGACAACCCGGTTGTTCTCGTCCCAGACCTGGGTCATGCCGAGCTTCTCGCCCAGGACGCCCTTGATGTTCTTGCTCATCTCGGCCCGTCCCCTCAGAGCTTGATCTCGATGTCGACGCCCGCCGGGAGGTCGAGGCGCATCAGCGAGTCAACCGTCTTCGGCGTGGGGTCGAGGATGTCGATGAGGCGCTTGTGCGTGCGCATCTCGAAGTGCTCGCGAGAGTCCTTGTACTTGTGCGGCGACTTGATGACGCAGTACACGTTCTTCTCAGTGGGCAGCGGCACCGGGCCCGCGACCGACGCACCAGTGCGGGTCACCGTCTCGACGATCTTCTTCGCCGAGGAGTCGATGACCTCGTGGTCGTAGGCCTTGAGCCGGATGCGGATCTTCTGTCCCGCCATGGCTACTAGTAGTCCTGTCTCTCGTAACGCTCTGGAACCCGGGGGTTCTCTGGACTCCTCCTCCGACCCACGCGGTCGGGCGTGTCGCATCCCCTCTACGAAAATCTCCCGAAGGAAATCCCAACCAAGGGGGTGCGGACCCTGAGACCGCGGAACCGGGGGCGGAACACCCACCGGGTGCCTGGCCGGCGCCCTGCATTGCTTCCCGGAAGATTCCCGTACGTCCGGCCCATACAGGGCCGACGAGTACTGTGGGACTCGCTTCCGGTCCTCCCGGCGGGAGGCGCGCAGCATTGACACTCAACCGAGCAACCTGGTCAGTGTGCCATACGGGGCGCGGGCCTGGCCAATCGAGTCGGGAATCCTACCCCGGGCGAACGAGTGCTCAAACGCGGGCGCGCATCCGGCCCCCAGCCGCTCCGGGCCGGGGCGCATGACGACCGCCCGCAGCCCGGCGATGGCCTCGACGTCCTCGGGGGAGGGCGGGGCGCAGGGTGGCCGTACGGCTGAACGTGCTGCAGGGGAGCGCCGCCCGGCGGCTCTACGAGCGGCACGGGTTCACGCCGGAGCGGGAGGACCCGGTCGACGTGTTCCTGGTGCGCAAGCCCACACCCTGACCGGGCAACCTCCGTGCCGCCATCCCCGTCTATCCCCCCGCAGGCGCCGCCGACCAGCCGCTGACCTGCGCAGAGAGCCAGGGAGTACGCAGGACAGGGCGACCGTTAGCCCGCTGCGGGGGAAGCGGGAGCGGACGGAGTGCGTGGCGTGGTGGATCGATCTGTCCTGTCCCGAATACAGGTGCCCCGGCGCACGCTCCTCCTCACGGCCACCGCGACCGCCGCGCTCGCCGGATGCGCCGTACCGGCTCCGCGGCGCCGGGGGCCGGTGCCGGATCCGGCACCGGGGCTGGCCATAGCGAGCACCCGGCGGGCGCGGACCATGCAGCTGCTGGCCCACCCCGACGACGACCTGTACTTCATGAACCCCGACACCCGGCAGGCCCTGGACGCCGGGACCCCGCTGGTCTGCGTGTATCTGACCGCGGGCGAGGCGGACGGCCTCAACAAGGTCCCCGGCGCTCCCCGCCCGGCCCCCGACCGGGCCGCGTACTCCTCCTCCCGCCACCAGGGCCTGCGCCAGGCGTACGCCGAGCTCCTCGGCCTCGACCGCTTCACGCCCTGGGAGAAGTCGGTGCTCCCCCTGCACGGCGGCCACCGGGCCGAGGTCGACGTCCTGACCGACGGGGTCCGCCGGGTCGAGCTGGTCTTCCTCAACACCGCGATGCACACCGGCCGGGGGCGGCTCGGACTCCCCAGCCTCTGGCAGGACCGGCGACTGGTGCTGCGTACCGTCGTGGCCGACAACTCCCCACTGGACAAGGCCGGTTCATATACGTACGACGGTCTCGTCGACGTCCTCACGGGGCTGCTGGAGCAGTACCGGCCCACCCTCGTGCACACCCTGGACCCCGACCCGGACCTCCAGTTCAGCACGGAGGGGCAGCGGCGCCGGGACAGTGAGCAGCGCGGGTACTCCGACCACGCCGACCACACCGCGGCCGGCTGCTTCGCCTGGGCGGCGCTGATCCGCTGGGTGGCGCGGGTGACGGCGAGCGGGGAGCCCGTGCCCGGGTTCACGGTCTCCTCGTTCCGGGGCTACTACAACCGGCACTGGCCCAAGAACCTGCCGCCCGAGGTGCTGGAGCGGAAGGCCGCCCACCTCGTCCCGTACGGCGGCTCACCCGACTGGGAGTGCGGCAACCCGTCCGGCTGCGGCGACTACAACGTGGGCGGCGACCGGCCCCTGACCAACCGGAAGGGCTGGGTCCGCTCCACCCACCATCGCTACCCGGGCCCCCGCCCCGCCCTCGCCTCCGGGGTGGACGGCCGGCTCACCGCCTACGGGGTACTGGGGCTGCGCGCCGTGCGGTGGCGCGAGACCGCGCCCGGCAGCGGGGTCTGGGACGCGCCGGACGACCTCGGCGGCGGGCCGCTCGCGCCGGTGCTGGGTTCGGCGGTGACGGCGGACGGACGCCAGCTGCTGTTCGGGCTGCGGTTCGCGGCGCTCGGCGGGCACGGCTCGGACAACGAACGCGAGATCGTGGTGCTGGAGCAGCACTCGCCGGACGGCCCCTTCCGCGCGTGGCGGGGGCTCGGCAACCCTGCGACGGGGAGCGACCACGGCCGCCGCATCGGGGTGCCGGTCGCCGTCGCCGCGCCGGACGGCCGCGTCCACCTCTTCGTACGGAACGCGGAGAAGGGGCTGAGCACCCGGGTGCGCGACGCGGGGACCGGGCGCTGGAGCGGGTGGCGTGACCTGGGCGGCGGCGAGGTGCAGGACGGGCTGACCGCGGTGGTGGACGCGGCCGGGAGCGTCCATGTGTACGCCGCCGGGCACCATGCTGTGCACCACTGGACCCAGGACGCCCCGGACCAGGACGTCACCGCCCGTACCCAGCTCACCGAGGCCCCGGTCCCCTCCCACGCACCGGCCGCCGTCGCCGCGCCCGCCGGGTCGGTCGACCTCTACTACCGGGCCGCCGCCTCGGCCACGCTCACCGCCGTGACCAGCACGGACACCCCCGCCCCCCGTTTCGACGGCTACGGTCCGGTGGCCGCGGCTCCCACCCCCCGGGGCCCGGTCCTGCTCGGCCGCACCGCGGAGGGCGCGCTCCGCCTCCGTACCGCCGGATCCACGGCCGTACGCTCTCGGGGGCCGGCGGCACTGGACGGGGCCGCGCTCCACCTCGGGGCCGACGGGGCGCCCGTCGTCGTGGGGTTCGGGCCGGACGCGGCGCCGTGGATCTGGCGTCCCGGTGGCACTGCCTAGGGGAATCGAACGCCTCCGTGGCGCTACCTGGAGTTCGCCGGGCCATAACGCGGCGTTATGGGAAAGCGTTAGTACCCGGCCGAATGGTTCTTCGACACTCTAGGGCCGTCAACCCCCACAAACACGCCCCTCAGCGTGCTCCCCGAAATGAGGAACCATGCGAATAGCAAGGCTAGTTCCCGCTGCCCTCGCCGCCGCGGCCACCGTCCTCGCTCTTCTCAGCCCCGCCGCCACCGCCGCCCCGCAGCCCCCGCTCACCGACGCTCCTCCGCCCACCACGCAGATCATCGGCGGCGGTTACGCGCAGAGCGCGCCGTGGGCCGCTCGCCTCTTCTCCAACGGCAGAGAGACCTGTTCGGCCACGATCATCGCGCCGACCTGGATCCTCACCGCCCGGCACTGCGTCACGGGCGGCGGCCTGTCGTTCCGCATCGGCAGCCTCGACCAGCACAGCGGCGGCGTGGTCGCCAACGGTGTCCAGACGTACAACCACAGCGCGGACATCTCCCTGGTCCGCCTGGACCGCTCCGTGCAGACGACCTACTCCCGCCT
This sequence comes from Streptomyces sp. NPDC006261, assembly GCF_040613515.1. Lineage (NCBI taxonomy): Bacteria > Bacillati > Actinomycetota > Actinomycetes > Kitasatosporales > Streptomycetaceae > Streptomyces > Streptomyces sp. NPDC006261. The sequence continues at coordinate 154,314 of NZ_JBEXSI010000008.1, read as the reverse complement.
GGGCTCGCCCGGTTCGGTGAGCGTCGGGCAGAGCGTCCAGGTCTGGGGCTGGGGCGCCACCTCGCAGTGCGGCTCGGAGGCCAACTGCCAGTCCCGCTACCTGAAGGTCGCCAACGTGACGGTGACCGGTGGCTGCGGTGACGCGTACGGCGGCTCGGCCATCTGCGCCCGCCGCGGCAACGGCATCACCGCCGGCGGCGACTCCGGCGGCCCGATGACGGCCAACGGCATCCAGGTCGGTGTGGCGTCCACCAGCGACCGGCAGACCACGACGGCGTACACGAACGTCACGGCGTACCGCTCCTGGATCCAGTCCATCGCGGGCGTCTGACCCGTCACCCCTTGGGGCGGCGGGCACCTGACCGACCCGCCGTCCCTCCGATACGTAGGGCCCCCTTACCTCGCCGCCCTGAGGTACCGGGGCCCTACATCCATGTGGGCTCCGGCCACGTCGGCGTCGCACGGGGTGCGGAGGGGGCGGCGGGGCCGGCCCCTACAGCCACCCGTGGTGCGTGGCGATCCGCACGGCGTCGACCAACGTACGGGCGTGGAGCTTGCCGATCGCCGACGAGAGGCGGTTGCGCACGGTGCCCACGCTCAGGAAGAGGTCGGCAGCGATCTCCCGGGAGTGCGCACCGGCGGCGGCGAGCCGCAGGGCCTCGGCCTCCTTGTCGGTGAGCGGGCTGGGGGTGGCCCGCTCCTCCCCCCGCATCCTGGGGTCGATGGCCCGGCCGCCCGCGGCGATCCGCCGGACGGCGTCGGCGATCTGCGCCGCGGGCGTGCTCTTGAGCAGGTAGCCGGACGCCCCGGCGGCCAGCGCGCGGCGCAGATGGCCGGGGCGGTCGAGCGCGGTGAGCATCAGCGTGCGGCAGGAGGGCAGGGTCCGTGCCAGCCAGTCGGCGACGGCTATCCCGTCGAGGCCGGGCAGATCGACGTCGAGCAGCGCCACGTCCGGGTGCAGCCGCCCCGCCTCGGTGAGTGCGGCGGGGCCGTCCGCCGCCTGGCCGACCACCTCCATGCCGAGTTCGGCCGCCAGGAGCCGCGTCAGGCCCGACCGCACCACGTCATGGTCGTCGACCACCAGCATCCTGATCACATACTTGATTATCACCGACGGCGCGAGCGTTCACGGCGACGAGGGCTCCCCGGCGGACGCACCACACCGCGATGAGCGAGCCGAGCAGGGCGGGCGAGAATCACAGGAGCGCCCACGGTCACCGGGCCACCGCGCACAGGACGGCCAGGCCGTACACCACTCCGGTGGCCGCCCACACGGCGCCGACCTCGGTCGTCTCACGTCTCGTTCGCCGCGTCACGGCCCTGTGCTCCCCCGCTGCGTCGCGCGCCGCGGAAGCCTGGTCGGCGGACGGCGCAGATCGGTGAGCGTCGATCCGACCACAAGGGCGCAGGCGGGGGTATTGAGATCTTCACCTTCTGCCGGGCGCGGAGGCTTCGTGGCTGCCCTCGCTCAACGGCGCCGGCCGCCGCCCCCCTTGAACAGCAGCCCCCGCAGCCCTTCGCCCGTCGGCCAGACGACGGGCGAAGCGAACGTGTAGACGGCGGCGACCAGGAGGAAGACGCCCAGCGCCGGGCCCGACACCATCGACCGCACCACCGCGACCAGGCTCTCGCCGAGCGGGCCCTCCTTCCACAGCACGGCCAATGCCCCGACCACGAAGAGGCTCACCAGCACGATGCTCAGAAACGCCCACGCCCGCGCGGCCCAGGAGACCGGCCGCAGCACCTCCTCCGGCTCGACGAGCCGGGGCCCCATGGCGGGCAGGGTCCAGGTGAGCACGAGGAGAAACGCCACCGCCCAGCCGAAGCCCCTCTCCGTGAGGAGTTCACCGGCCGCCCTCACCAGGCTCACGCCGTCGGCGATGGCTCCGGCCGCACTCGCCAGGAACACCGCCCACACGTAACTTCCGCTCAGCGCCACCCTGTTCCGGATGTTCCACGCTTTTGTCGTGCCTTCGCCCATTGCTTGACTCCTCCTCGCGGAAACGCCGCTGGGGCGCACCGGATGAGGGGCCCGGAGATCCGGGCCCCTCACCTTCATCACTCACTCACTCCGCGAACCAGGCGGGTGATCGCCCGGGCGCAGCGGCATCAGCACCATCCGCGCCGCGCGTAACGCCCGAGATACCTGCCGGCACCGATCAGGGTCGCGCCGCCGACGAAGTCGCCGTTGATGTTCCTGCGCTTCCACAGAGCGTAGCCCGCAGTGGCGCCGACCGCCCAGAGACCGCCGCCGTAGGCGGCGCACTGGCGTGCGGACCGGCCGTTCACCCTGGGCCTGCGGTGCGCCCCACGGCGCATGGACTTGCCCCATTTGTAGCCGCGGTAGGCATACTTGGCGGCCTTGTACGTCTTCTTGCAGTACCGGTAGCAGGCGATCGCCGCCCGGACGCCGAAGACGACCAGCGGCACCCACTTCCCGTCGAGGTCGAACTTGTTGACGGGGTCCGCGTAGCCGTACTCGTAGGCGTTGGCGCTTCCGCCGTACACCGGGTCGCTGGAGAGGAAGCGGCCGGTGGCCGGGTTGTAGAGGCGGACACCCATGAGGGTGAGACCGGTCAGGGTCTCGGCGGAGCGCTGCTTGGCCCCGAGCCAGCCGTAGCGGACCGGCTCCTGGCTCTGGCGCTCGTTGCCGTACTCGTCGGCGTCCAGGACCGTCGGTGCCTCCGCCGGGTTCAGCGGCAGCTGCAGCGCGATGTCGCCGTGGAGGGTGGAGAGCTGGAGGACGGTACCGCCGGACTTCTCCGTGGTCGCCCCCAGGTCTCCGGCGGCCGACTCGATGTTGCGGGTCAGCGTGCCGGTGGTGGTGTCCTCCACGATCCAGCGGGGGTTGTCGCCGTCGCTGTCGTAGTGGTTGACCTTGGACTCGGCCGGCGTCCAGGTGGAGCCGGAGCCGGTCTCGACCTTCCAGGAGCGCAGGCGCAGGCTCGCGTCCAGGTCCCAGGTCTGCCGCCGGCCGCCGGCCGTCTGGCGGTGGACGAGGTCGTTGGCGTAGTAGCCGACCGTGGTACCGGTCAGTGCCGTGGTCCGGCCGAAGGCGTCGTAGGCGTAACCCGCGTCGACCAGCCGGTCGGCGCTGTCGTAGCTGTGGCTCACCGTGGTGCCGCCGCCCGTGGGGCAGTCGGCGCCGGGGGCCGCGACAGCGGTCGCCAGCGAGGTGCGGTTGGAGCGCCGGTCCAGCGTGTACGTGCGCCGGGTGCACTCCCCCTCGACGTTGTCCGCTACGCCGGTCAGCCTGCCGGTCTTGTCGTAGTGGTAGCGCTGTTCGGACCAGCCGGCGTGGGTGCCGACCTGCCCGTGGGTGTTGCGCGTGATCGAGTCGGTGAAGACGGTGGTGTCGTCACTGTCCCGGGTATAGGTGCGGTTGACCGCCGTTCCGGTGGTGTCCTCGGTGACCCTGAGGGTGTACCCGCCGGGCAGCTTCTCCGTCTCGGTCGAGCCGTCCGCGTCGTAGGAGGCGCGGAAGGTGCCGGCGACGGAGTCGGTCTTCGCGGTGAGCAGACCGCGCGGCTCGGCCGTGTGGTCGTAGGTGTAGGTCACCGTGGAGGGGACGGAGTCCGACTCCTTGACCTTCCGGTCGAGCAGGTCGTACTCGGTCCTGGTGGTGCCTCCGTCGGCGTCGGTGTAGGAGACCAGCCGGCCCAGCAGGTCGTAGGCGCTGGTGATCGTTCCCCCGGTGGGCGAGGAGACCTTGACGATCGCCCCGGTGGCCGGGTCGTACTCGGTGGTGGACGCCGGAACGGCCTGGCCGAGCCCGCCCGTCACCGCCTCGTAGATCTTGCGTCCGGCGGCGTCGTACGTCGTCGCGGTCGTACGGGTGACCCCGCCGACCTCGTCCGTCACCACGGCCGGTTTGCCCCAGCGGTCGTACTCCGTCGTCGTGTTGGGCAGCTTGGCCGGGTGGGCGCCGCCGCCGGTGATGTCACCGGCCGGGCCGGTCCAGCACGGCTGGTCCGCCCACTCGGGCCGGCCCTTGCACCAGCCGGTGCCGGTGGCCGACCAGTACTCGGTGATGCGGCTGGCCGCGTCACCGCCCGTACCACCGGGCAGCACCTGGGAGGTGACCCGGCCCTGGGCGTCGTACCCGGTGCTGGTGGTGATGTTGAGGCCGCCCGGGTCCTGGATCGTCAGGGTGGGCACGCCCTTGACCCAGTCGTACTGGGTCTCGGCGAGGCGCTTCTCCCCCATGACGCCGTAGTAGTCGCGGACCCGGACACCGTTGATGGCCAGCGTCAGCTGGTTCTTCGCCTTGGCGGTGCCGTCGGTGGGACGGCCGGTGTCGTACTCGTTGACCGTCCAGGCACGCGCCGGCACGGAGGTGCCCGCCCTCACCAGGACCGTGGAGCCCTCCTTCAGGTCCTCGGAGAGGTCCACCCGGTGGATCGGGCCGAACTGCTCGGTCTTGCGCGCTCCCGTCTCGTCGTGGAGGGAGTGCGTGGAGAGCAGCTGGGCGCGCTCGGCCGACGGCATCGAGCTGAGCCCCAGGTCGGTGAGGACGGCCTGGCGCTCCTCACCCGCGCCGAGCGCCAGCTCGCGGTTGCCCGCGGTCAGTTCACGGACCGTGTTGCCGAACCGGTCGAACTCGGTGGTGGTGATGTGCCCGCCGGGGGTGGCCGAGTTCACCGTACGGCCCGACGCGTTGAGGTAGGTGACGGTGGCACGGCGGTAGCCCGCGGCTGCGAGGTCCGTGCCCGAGTGGGAGGCGGGGACCGCGTCGGCGGGGAACACCGCGGTGGCGTCGCTGGGTGCGTCGCTCTGACCCCAGGCGCGGACATCGGCCGCGCCCATGGCGTACGGCGCCTTGGCCCCGGTGAGCGGAACGCCGTACACGATGCTGGTGACGGCGTTGCCCTCGACCGTGTTGACGGTGCCCTGCTTGAGCGCCTGCCGGGAGGATCTCAGCAGCATCCCGTCGCCGGGGGCCGTACCGGCTCCGGCGTTGCCGTAGGTGAAGGTGTACGGGAGCTGGCTCTGCTGGTGCATCCAGATGACCCGGCCGCCGTAGTAGGCGTACTGGGTCTGGGAGGCCTGGCTGAGGCGGGGGTCCCACCGCTGGCGCAGGCTGCCGTTGGAGTCGTAGCGGTAGGTCGCCACGGTGGTGGCCGTGGCGGCGGAGGCTCCGGGGCTGGTGGCCCAGACACGGATCTCGCGGACCTGGCCGGTGAAGTCGCCGAACTGGGCGTTCGTCTCCGTGCCGGTGGCCGTGGTGGTGGTCGCGTAGACGAACTCCAGGACCTTGCAGCCCCTGGTCGCGGGCGTCGTCTCGCACGCGGCCGTGGTGGCGGCCGTGGTCGGGGCGATGATCCGCTTCGGGCGGGCCAGCTTCTTGCCGGCGACCGTGACGGTCTCGGAGACCACCTTGGTCGTGGAGTTGGTCAGGCCGTCGTCCAGGACGCTGGAGAGCTGCCAGGTGGTCGCCGCGGCGTCCGCCTTGGCGAAGGTGGTGACCGTCCCCTCGGTGTCGGAGAGCGTGAACGTGCCGCTCACGCTGCCCTTGAGGGTCAGGTCCTCGGAGCCGGGCTCGGAGATCCACCCGTTCTTCGCCGCGTTCGCGGTGAAGTGGATCGAGTCACCCTCCTCCAGCACCACGTCGACCGCGGTGTCGGAGACGCGCCGGACGTGGCTGTAGTCGGACTCGGTGACCTCGGCTGCAGTGCCGGCGACCCACTCCTTGCCGAAGATCGCGGCCTGGCCCTCCTGGTCGGCGCCCCGGTTCGGGGTACGCGAGGCGGCCGTGCGCGATACCGACAGGTCGAAGAGCGACACGTCGGTCTCGGAGAGCGTGTAGTTGCCGGTCAGCAGGTTGACCGAGCCCGGACCCACCTCGCTGGTGGCCGCGCCGTCCGCGTTGCGGTCCACGACCGCGGTCAGCGGCACGGTGCTGCTGGTGGCGGAGTTCGGGCCGGTGAAGTCGGCCTTGAGCTGGACGGTGCCGTCCGGGTCGACGGTGCTGGTGGCGTTCCACACCAGCGGGGCGTTCCGGCCGTTCGTCAGCGGGACCGGCCAGGCCGTGAGCGCGCTGCCGCCGGAGGTGACGTCCCCGGTGGGAATCCGCACCCAGGGGTCGGCCTCGGAGCGGCGCCAGGAGAAGGAGACGGCGTTGTACTTGCCGGCCTCGGCCTCGGCGACCAGCGGCAGCCGGCGCGCGGTCCGCTCACCCTCGGAGGGTTGGACGAAGCCGCCCGAACCGGCGTGGAAGAGGTACTCCAGCGCCTCGGACTTGTTGTCCGCCTCGTCCACGGACCGCACCTGGAGGGTGTGGCTGCCGTTCTTCGGCGGGGTGACGGTGATCGCCTTGTTCCCGGCGGTGCCGCCGACAACGACCTTGGTCCAGGTCACGCCGTCGAGGGACCACTCGAACCAGTTGTGGTCGGAGCCGCTCGGCGGTGTGACCGTGAAGGTGCCCGGCTGCCCCTCGCCCTTGACCCACTGCCCCGTGGGGTAGTCCGTGGAGACAATCTTCGTCGGGGCGGAGGGGGCCTTGGTGTCGACCGTGAAGGTCTTCCACGCGGACCAGCCGGTGTTGTAGTGCGTGCCGTCATAGGGGCTGGTGCGGAACTTGTACGTCTTCCCCTCGGCCAGCACCCCCGCCGGAACGGTCACCGACGCGGCCTGCCCGGACGCCACGAACTTCGACACGATCGGGGATCCGACCTGCGTGTTCGTGGCGTTGTCGAAGATCTGGAAGGTGCCGTTGACCTTGTCGCCGTCCGCGTCGACGAAGGTGTCGCGCAGGGTCGGCGTCAGGGTGTTGACCATGTACAGGCCCGAGTAGGAGAAGAACGGCGGTCCCGCCTCCTGCTTGGTGCCCGTGCGCGGCCGGAAGTTGTACGTCACCGACAGCTTCGGCGGGTTCTTCGCGGCGTTGGCGGAGTTCACCCGCTTCCACTGGGCGACCGTGGTCTCACTCTTGGCCCGGATGCCCACGTGGCCGCGGGTGGCCTTGGCCGCGGCCCATTCCTGGGCCAGCGTGGTCACGTTCGCGTTGATCCAGCCGTCCGGCTGCGAGGTGCAGGCGGCATTGCCCAGAGTCTCGGTGGACTCCGCCTTCAGCGCGGTCATCGTCGGCCGGTTGGTCCACCGGCTGGCGGTCGTCGCGGCCGGCGAGGACCACACCTGCCACGGCTGCACGGCGCAGGTGGTGTTGGCCGAGTGGAAGTTCCACAGGCTCAGCTTGGCGCTGGAGACCAGGGCGTCGGCGATCGGCGCGGTGTTCCAGCTGATGAAGGACTGGGCGGTACGGGGGGTGCCGTTCGCGTTGGTCGTCCCGGGGTTGCCGAAGTCCAGCTCGACGTCGGTGGAGAGATCGCCGGTCTCGCCCTGCTGGACATACGTGTCGAAGACGTTCGACAGCGACGAGGTGGACGGGTCCACCGTCACCGGGTACTTCGTCTCCGGATCGGCGAGGAACTCCGCGTCCGGCGTGACCACCAGGTCGATGGCGCCCTTCGTGCGGACCACCGTCATCGCCACCGGCACCCGGCGCGTGTGCTCGCCCGAGACCTTGTCGACGGTGGCGTCCCACATCACCGGTGCGGGCATCACGGCCCGCTTCCTGTTCTTCCGGTCGGTGAACAGCACACTGCCGTCGGCCTGTTCCTCGGCCTTCAGCCCCTTGGCCTTGAGGGGCAGGGTGTACGTGTACCCCTCGGCGGGCCGCTCCCTGATCTCGACGTACTGCTCGAAGCCCGTACGGGTCGCCTCGACGACGACATCCGCGCCCGGCAGGGCCTCGGGGTAGGTGGCGCGCGTCCCGTCCAGCTCAGGGGCGGGCAGTCCGCCCTTCCACTGGAGGGTGATCCGCTCGTCGCCCTCACCCAGGGTGACCAGGTCGCGTGCGGGGGCCTTGCGCGCCTCGCGCAGCGAGCGCGGCAGCGTGCCGCCCTTGCCCGCGAGGCTCAGGCCGCCCGGGTGGGACTTGGCCTCGACGCCGCCGTCGGCCGTCTCATGGAGTTCGACGTCGACATCGGTCCAGTTGCCGTTCTCCTCGAAGCGGACCGGGCCGGCCGTCAGCTCGGTGGTGAGCGAACCGTCCTTGTTCACCCACGTCGTGGAGGTCTCGGTGCGCTCGGACAGCGCCTCCACCCGCTTCCCGTACAGCTGGGCGGCGACCTTCGCCGAGAGGACGTCCGCAGCCTCGCGGGGTCCCTCGGGGGCCTGCTTCTCCTCGACCGGAACCTTCGGGGCCTGCTGCGCGAGGGCCACGGCCTGGCCGCTCTCCGTCACCAGGGCCATTTCCACCGCGAGCACCATGGCCGCGCCGAGGGCGATCCGGGGCAGAAGACGTCTTCGCCGCTGCAGGGCCAGCGATGAGCCCTCCCACGCCTGGGCGGGAGGTATATGCTCCGACACTTTCCACAACTTTCTGTTGTAGTGGACATGAAACAGAGGTGATCCAAGCAAGGAGGTCGATGGAGAAGAAGTGAAGCTTTCACGAAACGCCAGGAGCACACGGTCCGTCAGCACGCCGACGTGCGTTGGGACACGGGCGCCGGGGCCCGGCCCGTGGGGCAAGGCTCACAGGGCAGACGTCCCGGCGACCGTCGTGGCTACGGGAGAATTGACCGGGGCCGGGACGCCAGCTGAAAAGAAAGAGAGCGGGGAGGAGGATGAGGCGCCCAGCACGCCTGGGAGCAGAAGCACCACAGGGTGCCGGAGTGGCCCTCGGGGCCCTGGTCATCCTCGTGGTCGGCTCGCTCGCACTCGTCGCCCTGGACGTGGCGACCTCGCCGCTCCGCAAACCCACGGTGGTCGCCGGGCTGACCGTGCTGGTGCTGATGCCCGCGGTCATGCTGGGGCAGTACGCGCCACCTCCCTACCGGCTGCCCTACCGCTGGCGGTGGGGGCTGCTGCTCGTCCAGGCGGTGCTGACCTACCTGCCGCTGCTGCTCTTCCACTACCGGTGGCTGAGCCTGCTGGGCTTCCTCGCCGGGGCCGTCCTGCTGACCCTGCCGCCGAACACCTCCCTACCGATCGCCCTGGCGGTCGGGGCGAGCGGGCCGCTGCTGGCCACCAGCGGGCTGATCACCACCGACCGGAGCCCGCTCGGCATCCTGCTCGGTACGGCGATCACCGCGAGCACCGTCTTCGCGGTGGCCCACCTCGCGCTGCTCACGGCCCGGTTGCACGGCAGCAGGGAGCACGCGGCGCACCTGGCGGAGCAGCGGGAGCGGGCCCGGATGCAGCAGGACCTGCACGACCTGGTGGGCTCGTCGCTGACGGCGATCGCGCTCCAGGGCGAGGCGGCGCTGCGCACCGGCGGTACGCCTCCCGACGGCTCCGGCGGCCCCGTGCAGGAGCACCGCGCGCTGACCGAGATCATCTCCCTGGCCCGGCGGCTCCACGCCGACGTACGGGCGATCAGCCGGCCGGACGGAGGCGACCTCTCCCTCTCCGAGGAGCTCGCACACGCCCAACGGGTCCTCGTGGCCTCCGGCGTGGAGGCGCGGACCGTGGTGCCGCCGCTGCCCGAGGCCGCCCCGGCGGTCGTGGGGTGCCTGCGGTTCGTCCTGCGCGAAGCCGTGGGCAACGTACTCCAGCACAGCCGTGCCACGCACTGCTCGATCACGCTGCGCACGGACGGGGCCGCAGCCCGGCTGACGGTCCGCAACGACGGCGCCGAGGAGGGCGGGTCCACCATCGCGCCGATGGCGTCCGGGCGGGAGGGCACGGGGCTCGCGGGACTCAGGGGCCGGGTCCTGGCGCTGGGCGGGGAGCTCACGGCCGGGGCCGAGGAGGGGGCGTTCACGCTGATGGCGACCGTGCCGTGGGCTGGGGCCGTGGCGTCTCGCCCTTGACGCACGGGCCGCGCGACCGGCTCCGTGCTCCTGAGGGCTTCGGACATGGCGAAGGGCCCCGCACCTCTTGCGAGGTGCGGGGCCCTTCTCGGTGCTCTGTGCGGAGCTACCAGGTCAGACGATCAAGCTGAAACTACTTGATGATCTTGGTGACCTGGCCGGCGCCCACGGTCCGGCCACCCTCACGGATGGCGAACTTCAGGCCCTCTTCCATGGCGACCGGCTGGATCAGCGCGACGTCCATGAGGGTGTTGTCACCCGGCATGACCATCTCGGTGCCCTCGGGAAGGGTCACAACGCCCGTCACGTCCGTGGTACGGAAGTAGAACTGCGGGCGGTAGTTGTTGAAGAACGGGGTGTGACGGCCACCCTCGTCCTTCGACAGGATGTAGGACTGCGCCTGGAACTCGGTGTGCGGCGTGACCGAACCCGGCTTGATGATGACCTGGCCGCGCTCGACGTCCTCGCGCTTGATGCCACGGAGGAGCAGACCGACGTTCTCACCGGCCTGGCCCTCGTCGAGCAGCTTGCGGAACATCTCGATGCCGGTGACCGTGGTGGTGGTCTTCTCGGTCTTGATACCGACGATGTCGACGGTCTCGTTGACCTTCAGGACACCACGCTCGATGCGGCCGGTGACGACCGTACCGCGACCGGTGATCGTGAAGACGTCCTCGATCGGCATGAGGAACGGCTTCTCGACGTCACGCTCGGGCTGCGGGATGGACTCGTCGACGGCGGCCATCAGGTTCAGGACCGACTGGCCCCACTCCTTGTCGCCCTCAAGAGCCTTGAGCGCCGAGACGCGCACGACCGGGAGGTCGTCGCCCGGGAACTCGTACTCGGAGAGGAGCTCACGGACCTCGAGCTCGACGAGCTCCATGATCTCCTCGTCGTCCACCATGTCGGCCTTGTTCAGGGCGACGACGATGTACGGAACGCCGACCTGGCGGGCCAGGAGCACGTGCTCCTTGGTCTGCGGCATCGGGCCGTCGGTGGCGGCGACGACGAGGATGGCGCCGTCCATCTGCGCCGCACCCGTGATCATGTTCTTGATGTAGTCGGCGTGACCCGGGCAGTCGACGTGCGCGTAGTGACGCGACTCCGTCTGGTACTCGACGTGCGCGATGGAGATGGTGATACCGCGCTGGCGCTCTTCGGGAGCCTTGTCGATCTGGTCGAAGGCCGAGGCCTCGTTCAGGTCCGGGTACGCGTCGTGCAGCACCTTGGTAATGGCGGCCGTGAGGGTCGTCTTACCGTGGTCGATGTGACCGATGGTGCCGATGTTGACGTGCGGCTTAGTCCGCTCGAACTTTGCCTTCGCCACTGGGGTCCTCCTGAGTGGATCTGTACGCCTTGCTTCATCGGCGCCAGGTGATCTTTGCTGGGGTGCCGGCGCCGGGGGCATGCGGCACAGTGCTTGCGCGCTGTGCCGCATGCCCGCCCGGCTCCGGTGACAAGCCTAAAGCGTGAGCTCGGGAGAGTTATTCGCCCTTGGCCTTCGCGATGATCTCCTCGGCGACGTTCCGCGGAACCTCGGCGTAGGAGTCGAACTGCATCGAGTAGCTTGCGCGACCCGAGGTCTTGCTGCGGAGGTCTCCGACGTAGCCGAACATCTCCGAGAGGGGCACGAGGCCCTTCACGACGCGAGCGCCGCTGCGCTCCTCCATGGCCTGGATCTGGCCACGGCGGGAGTTGAGGTCGCCGATGACATCGCCCATGTAGTCCTCGGGCGTGGTGACCTCGACGGCCATCATCGGCTCGAGGAGCACGGGAGAGGCCTTGCGGGCACCCTCCTTGAACGCCTGCGAACCGGCGATCTTGAAGGCGAGCTCCGAGGAGTCGACCTCGTGGTAACCACCGTCGAGAAGGGTGACGCGGACGCCGACCATCTCGTAACCGGCCAGGATGCCGAACTGCATGGCTTCCTGAGCACCCGCGTCCACCGAGGGAATGTACTCACGGGGGATACGGCCACCGGTGACCTTGTTGACGAACTCGTAGGAGGCGTCGCCACCCTCGATGGGCTCGAGGGCGATCTGCACCTTCGCGAACTGGCCGGTACCACCAGTCTGCTTCTTGTGCGTGTAGTCGATGCGCTCGACGGCCTTGCGGATCGTCTCGCGGTACGCGACCTGGGGCTTGCCGACGTTCGCCTCGACGCGGAACTCGCGCTTCATGCGGTCGACGAGCACCTCGAGGTGAAGCTCGCCCATACCACCGATGATGGTCTGGCCGGTCTCCTCGTCGGAGTGCACCTGGAAGGAGGGGTCCTCCTCCGAGAGGCGCTGGATGGCGACACCCAGCTTCTCCTGGTCACCCTTGGACTTGGGCTCGATGGCGACCTGAATGACCGGCGCCGGGAAGTCCATGGACTCCAGGATGACCGGGTTCTTGTCGTCACACAGCGTCTCACCGGTGGTGGTCTGCTTCAGGCCCATGACGGCGATGATGTCGCCGGCGCCCACCGACGCGATCTCCTCACGCTTGTTCGCGTGCATGCGGTAGATCTTGCCGATGCGCTCCTTCTTGCCCTTGACGGAGTTCAGCACCGCGGTGCCGGCCTCCAGGCGACCGGAGTAGATCCGGACGAAGGTGAGCTTGCCCAGGTGCGGGTCGCTCGCGATCTTGAACGCCAGGCCGGAGAACGGCTCGTCGTCCGAGGGCTTGCGCGCGATGACCTTCTCCGGGTCCTTCACGTCGTGGCCCTCGATGGCCTCGACGTCCAGGGGGGAAGGCAGGTAGCGCACGACCGCGTCGAGCAGGGGCTGGACGCCCTTGTTCTTGAACGCGGTGCCACAGAACACCGGGGTGACGGTGACGGAGTCGGCGCTGCCCTTCGATGCAAGGGTGATGCGGCGGATCGCCTCGTGCAGCTGGTCCTGGGTGGGCTCGTTGCCCTCCAGGTACAGCTCCATCATGGCGTCGTCGTTCTCGGCCACGGCCTCGAGGAGCTTCCCGCGCCACTCGACGGCGGACTCCTGGAGGTTGTCCGGGATGTCGACGATGTTGTACATCTCGCCCTTGGCGGCCTCTTCGGGGTACACGAAGGCCTTCATCGACACGAGGTCGACGACGCCCGTGAAGTCCGCTTCGGCGCCGATGGGGAGCTGCATGACGATCGGGGTCGCGCCGAGGCGGTCCACGATCATGTCGACGCAGCGGAAGAAGTCAGCACCGGTGCGGTCGAGCTTGTTGACGAAGCAGATACGCGGGACGCCGTAGCGGTCCGCCTGTCGCCAGACGGTCTCGGACTGCGGCTCGACGCCGGCCACACCGTCGAACACGGTGACGGCGCCGTCGAGGACGCGGAGCGAACGCTCCACCTCGACGGTGAAGTCGACGTGACCGGGGGTGTCGATGATGTTGATGGTGTGGTCAACATCGTTGAGCGGCCAGTGGCAGGTCGTCGCGGCGGACGTGATCGTGATGCCGCGCTCCTGCTCCTGCTCCATCCAGTCCATCGTGGCAGCGCCGTCGTGGACTTCACCGATCTTGTAGCTCACACCGGTGTAGAAGAGGATCCGCTCAGTGGTGGTCGTCTTCCCCGCGTCGATGTGGGCCATGATCCCAATGTTGCGGACCTTGGCCAGGTCAAGCGAAGTGGTGGCCATAAGGCTCAATCTTCTCTCGGTCTCGATGGGGGTAGCGACTACCAGCGGTAGTGCGCGAAGGCCTTGTTGGACTCGGCCATCTTGTGGGTGTCCTCACGCTTCTTGACCGAAGCGCCGAGGCCGTTGGAGGCGTCGAGCAGTTCGTTCATGAGGCGCTCGGTCATGGTCTTCTCGCGGCGGGCGCGGGAGTAGCCGACGAGCCAGCGCAGAGCGAGGGTGGAGGCGCGACCGGGCTTGACCTCGATCGGCACCTGGTAGGTGGCGCCACCGACACGGCGGGACTTGACCTCGAGCGAGGGCTTGACGTTCTCAAGCGCGCGCTTCAGCGTGATGACCGGGTCGTTGCCGGTCTTCTCGCGGAGGCCTTCCATGGCGCCGTACACGATCCGCTCGGCGGTGGAACGCTTGCCGTCGAGGAGGATCTTGTTGATCAGCGAGGTGACAAGAGGAGAGCTGTAGACCGGGTCGATGATGACCGGGCGCTTCGGGGCGGGGCCCTTACGAGGCATTCTTACTTCTCCTTCTTGGCGCCGTAGCGGCTGCGGGCCTGCTTGCGGTTCTTGACACCCTGGGTGTCAAGGGAGCCGCGGATGATCTTGTAACGAACACCCGGCAGGTCCTTCACACGGCCACCACGCACGAGCACGATGGAGTGCTCCTGCAGGTTGTGTCCCTCACCCGGGATGTAGGCCGTGACCTCGATGCCGGAGGTCAGACGCACACGCGCGACCTTACGGAGCGCCGAGTTCGGCTTCTTCGGGGTGGTCGTGAACACACGCGTGCAGACACCGCGACGCTGGGGCGAACCCTCGAGCGCGGGCGTCTTGTTCTTCTCGACCTTGTCCTGCCGGCCCTTCCGGACCAGCTGCTGGATCGTAGGCACTACTTCTCCGGTTTCTGTGTGCCGTTCGTGAAACTAACCTGGAACATCGCCGACCCACGCGGTCGGGTGTGTCGAATACTGCAGGCTCCTGCCCTAGGGCAGAAGAGGCGCAGATTGCGGTGGCTACTGACGGGCTCGCGTTGCGGTTGAGGACACGCACCGGAGCCCAGGCACACCCCAGGCACAAGGCTTGAGCGTACCTACCTCACGGACCTGGGTCAAAACAAATGCTGCCACCCCGGCACAACGGGGGCCGCCGACCACCGGCGACAGGCCGCGCCCCCTGCCGGCGGCCCCTCCGGGCCACTGCCGGACCCCGGCAATCAAGAGGCACGGAAACAGGGTGCTTCGGGACTGCCGCCGCCTTCCCCCTGCCGGACACTGCTGACAGCTGACGACCAACCGGACCGGTCTGCGGGGAGGGCTGGGCCTGGGCGCCGGGCGGGGCGGGGGCGTCGGGGCCGGGCTCTCCGCCTTCAGGGTGTCGCCGCCCTGTGAGCCTCGGGGTCCCTAGGCGTGGGGATCGGCACCTCGATCGGCATGGGGCCTGGCGTGGAGCCCGGAGCGGGGACCGGCGTGGCGGTCGTCGTCGTCCGGGAGGCCGTCCTCGCGGTCCGGTCGCGGGTATTCCGGCCGCGATCCTCCTGCAGGGTGGGGAAAATCACCGCCGCACGACCCGGCGTACGCCCCACCAGCCGTAAGGACCGCTGGTTCGCACTCCGCGCCGCTTCGACGGCGGACTCGAAGTGGGCGACGGCATCGCGCCAGCCGGAGTGGACCCTGACCGACGAGGCCGCCCTGCACATTCAGACCGGCAGGACCGACCGCCTCATGCGGGCGCGCACCTCGATACGCCGCACCCTCACCACTCATGAGCAGCAGATCCGCAGGCTGGCCGCGGGCCAGGCCGCCTCCGCCCGCCTCTCCGAGGGGCCCGTCGCCCAACAGGCCGACCATGCGGACCGGCGCGCCCAACGGCGTAGCGCCACCCCGCCGCAGCGCCGGTCCGCTCAGGCCGAGGTGGCCGAACTGCGCCAGATCCGCATCGCGACCCGCCTGACCACCCCGGGAAACCTCCCGAAACAGCCCTCGGAGCCGTGCCACCCTGCAAAGCCCACGCAGGGGAAGGTCCCGTACACCGCCAAGAACCCGTGCCCCGACGCAGCCGTGACCGGGTGGAGGAGCCTGCCGCCCGACGCCGCCCGTACCGTCCTGCAGACGTCCCTCGCCCGTGCCGTGCTCGTGCCCGCCCGCGTGGACGCGTGGACGCGTGCGGCCTCCCCGCGGCTCTGCCCCCGGGTTGCCGGGGCCCTGGCCGTCACGGGGGCGGTGACCGGGTGGGATGGCCGTGCCAGGGTGTCCAGGCCCTGCTCCCGCGCCGGCCGCGCACCGAACCGCCGGAGGGCCCCCATGACCGGTACCGATCCGAACCACCCGGTGGCCGTCGGCCGGGAACTGAAGCGGATGCGCGGCAGCCTGGAAACCGGCTTCTCCCGCGCCGACGGGCGGCTGGCCCTGCTGGTCCAGCGCAGCGACCAGACCGGCAAGCAGCTCGCCGACCCCGAGGCCCGCCTCGACCTGCTGAAGCGCTCCGCCTTCCCGCCGGCGAGCGCCGCCGCGCTCACCGCGACGGCCGGGGTCGCCATTGCGCTGCGGGAGACGCTCCGCCGAGACGGCCGACCGAACCGGCCAGCCCCGCACACGCCGGAGGGCGGCCACCCCGTGACGTACGGGATGGCCGCCCTCAGGCGTTCAAGCGACTCGCTTACTGGTTGTACGGACCGTAGTCGTAGTCCTCCAGCGGGACGGCCTGGCCGGAGCCGGTGCCGAACGGCGAGTAGTCGATGTCGTCGTAGCCGACGGCCGAGTACATCGCGGCCTTGGCCTCCTCGGTCGGCTCGACCCGGATGTTGCGGTAGCGGGACAGACCCGTACCGGCCGGGATGAGCTTACCGATGATGACGTTCTCCTTGAGGCCGATCAGGGAGTCCGACTTGGCGTTGATCGCCGCGTCGGTCAGGACCCTGGTCGTCTCCTGGAAGGACGCCGCCGACAGCCACGACTCGGTGGCGAGCGAGGCCTTGGTGATACCCATCAGCTGCGGACGGCCGGAGGCGGGGTGACCGCCCTCGGTGACCACACGACGGTTCTCGGTCTCGAACTTCGACCGCTCGACCAGCTCGCCCGGAAGCAGCTCCGCGTCGCCGGACTCGATGATCGTCACACGGCGGAGCATCTGCCGGATGATGATCTCGATGTGCTTGTCGTGGATCGACACGCCCTGCGAGTTGTAGACCTTCTGGACTTCGCCGACCAGGTGGACCTGGACCGCACGCTGGCCGAGGATGCGCAGCACGTCGTGCGGGTTGGTGGCACCCACGGTGAGCTTCTGGCCCACCTCGACCGGGTCGCCCTCGCCCACGAGCAGACGGGCACGCTTCGAGATCGGGAACGCCGTCTCGTCGCTGCCGTCGTCCGGGGTGACGACGAGCTTCTTGGTCTTCTCGGTCTCCTCGATCCGCACGCGGCCCTTGGCCTCGGAGATCGGGGCGACACCCTTCGGCGTACGGGCTTCGAAGAGCTCGACGACTCGGGGCAGACCCTGGGTGATGTCGTCACCGGCCACACCACCGGTGTGGAAGGTACGCATCGTCAGCTGGGTGCCGGGCTCACCGATGGACTGGGCCGCGATGATGCCGACCGCCTCACCGATGTCGACCAGCTTGCCGGTGGCGAGCGAGCGTCCGTAGCAGAAGGCACAGGTGCCGACCGCGGACTCACAGGTCAGGACCGAGCGGGTCTTGACCTCCTCGACGCCGGCGCCCACCAGGGCGTCGATCAGGACGTCACCGAGGTCGACGTTGGCAGGCGCGATGACCTTGCCGTCCACCACGACGTCCTCGGCGAGCATGCGGGCGTAGACCGAGGTCTCGACGTCCTCCGTCTTGCGGAGCACGCCGTCGGCGCCCTTGACGGCGATCTTCAGCTTGAGGCCGCGGTCGGTGCCGCAGTCCTCCTCGCGGATGATCACGTCCTGCGAGACGTCCACCAGACGACGGGTCAGGTAACCCGAGTCGGCGGTACGCAGGGCGGTGTCCGCCAGACCCTTACGGGCACCGTGCGTGGAGATGAAGTACTCCAGAACGGTGAGGCCCTCACGGAAGGACGCCTTGATCGGACGCGGGATGGTCTCGTTCTTCGCGTTCGACACCAGACCACGCATACCGGCGATCTGCCGCATCTGCATCATGTTTCCTCGGGCACCCGAGTCAACCATCATGAAGATGGGGTTGGTCTTGGGGAAGTTCGCGTTCATCGCCTCGGCAACCTCGTTGGTCGCCTTGGTCCAGATCGCGATGAGCTCCTGCGTGCGCTCGTCCTTGGTGATCAGACCGCGCTCGTACTGCTTCTGGACCTTCTCGTCCTGGTCCTCGTAGCCCTTGACGATGGCCTTCTTGGCCTCGGGCACGACGATGTCGGAGATGGCCACGGTGACGCCCGAACGGGTCGCCCAGTGGAAGCCCGCCGCCTTCAGGTTGTCGAGCGTCGCCGCCACGATGACCTTGGGGTAGCGCTCGGCCAGGTCGTTGACGATCTCGGAGAGCTGCTTCTTGCCCACCGAGTAGTCGACGAACGGGTAGTCCTCGGGCAGCAGCTCGTTGAAGAGCGCACGGCCCAGGCTGGTCCGCAGCCGGAAGGTGTCACCCGGCTGGTACTCGGGCTCGCCCTCCTCGGCGACCGGCGGCACCCAGCCACGCGGCGGGATGGTGCCCACCGGGAAGCGGATGTCGACGGTGGACTGGAGTGCCAGCTCACCGGCGTCGAACGCCATGATCGCCTCGGCCGTGGAGCCGAACGCGCGGCCCTCGCCCTTGGTGTCACGGAGCACACCGTCGGTGGTGAGGAAGAACAGCCCCAGCACCATGTCCTGGGTCGGCATGGTGACGGGACGACCGTCGGCCGGCTTCAGGATGTTGTTCGAGGACAGCATCAGGATGCGGGCCTCGGCCTGCGCCTCCGCGGAGAGCGGCAGGTGCACGGCCATCTGGTCACCGTCGAAGTCCGCGTTGAACGCGGTGCAGACGAGCGGGTGGATCTGGATGGCCTTGCCCTCGACCAGCTGCGGCTCGAAGGCCTGGATGCCGAGGCGGTGCAGGGTGGGCGCACGGTTCAGCAGCACCGGGTGCTCGGCGATGACCTCTTCGAGGACGTCGTACACGACGGTGCGGCCACGCTCGACCATGCGCTTGGCCGACTTGATGTTCTGCGCGTGGTTCAGGTCCACCAGGCGCTTCATCACGAACGGCTTGAAGAGCTCCAGTGCCATGGCCTTCGGCAGACCGCACTGGTGCAGCTTGAGCTGCGGGCCGACGACGATCACGGAACGCGCGGAGTAGTCCACACGCTTGCCGAGGAGGTTCTGACGGAAACGACCCTGCTTGCCCTTGAGCATGTCGCTCAGGGACTTCAGGGGCCGGTTGCCGGGACCGGTGACCGGGCGACCGCGGCGGCCGTTGTCGAACAGCGCGTCGACGGCCTCCTGCAGCATCCGCTTCTCGTTGTTCACGATGATCTCGGGGGCACCGAGGTCAAGGAGACGCTTGAGGCGGTTGTTGCGGTTGATCACACGGCGGTACAGGTCGTTCAGGTCGGAGGTCGCGAAGCGGCCACCGTCCAGCTGCACCATCGGACGCAGGTCCGGCGGGATGACCGGCACGCAGTCGAGCACCATGCCCTTGGGCTTGTTGCTGGTCTGCAGGAACGCGGAGACGACCTTGAGGCGCTTGAGCGCACGGGTCTTCTTCTGGCCCTTGCCGGTACGGATGATCTCGCGGAGGCGCTCGGCCTCCTCGTCGAGGTCGAAGGACTCCAGGCGCTTCTGCAGCGCGGCGGCGCCCATGCAGCCGTCGAAGTACGTGCCGAAGCGGTCACGCAGCTCGCGGTAGAGCAGCTCGTCGCCCTCCAGGTCCTGGACCTTGAGGTTCTTGAAGCGGCTCCACACCTCGTCGAGACGGTCGATCTCGCGCTGCGCACGGTCGCGCAGCTGCTTCATCTCGCGCTCGGCACCTTCGCGCACCTTGCGGCGCACGTCGGCCTTGGCGCCCTCGGCCTCCAGCTCGGCCAGGTCGGTCTCGAGCTTCTTGGCGCGGGCCTCCAGGTCGGAGTCGCGGCGGTTCTCGGTCTGCTGACGCTCGACGGAGACGTGCGCCTCCAGGGACGGCAGGTCGCGGGTACGACGCTCCTCGTCCACGAACGTGATCATGTACGCGGCGAAGTAGATGACCTTCTCGAGGTCCTTCGGCGCGAGGTCCAGCAGGTATCCGAGACGCGACGGGACGCCCTTGAAGTACCAGATGTGGGTGACGGGAGCGGCAAGCTCGATGTGGCCCATCCGCTCACGACGCACCTTGGCGCGAGTGACCTCGACGCCGCAGCGCTCACAGATGATGCCCTTGAAGCGGACACGCTTGTACTTGCCGCAGTAGCACTCCCAGTCCCGGGTCGGACCGAAGATCTTCTCGCAGAAGAGTCCGTCCTTTTCGGGCTTGAGCGTGCGGTAGTTGATGGTCTCCGGCTTCTTCACTTCGCCGTGGGACCAGGTCCGGATGTCGTCCGCGGTGGCAAGGCCGATCCGCAGCTCGTCGAAGAAGTTGACGTCGAGCACTTGTCGTCAATCCCTCTTTCGGGGGTTCGAGCCCCCTCGCTCGGAAGCGAGAAATCGGGGCACTTCAGCAATGGTCTGAACGGGTCCGGGGAGAGCCGGCCGGATCACAGGGATCCGGCCGGCGAACCCGTCAGACCTCTTCGACGCTGCTCGGCTCTCGCCGGGACAGGTCGATACCGAGCTCCTCCGCTGCGCGGAAGACGTCCTCGTCCGTGTCGCGCATCTCGATGGACATGCCGTCCGAGGACAGCACCTCCACGTTGAGGCAGAGCGACTGCATTTCCTTGATGAGCACCTTGAAGGACTCGGGGATGCCCGGCTCGGGGATGTTCTCGCCCTTGACGATGGCCTCGTAGACCTTCACGCGGCCGGTCACGTCGTCGGACTTGATCGTCAGCAGCTCCTGGAGGGCGTACGCGGCGCCGTATGCCTCCAGCGCCCACACCTCCATCTCACCGAAGCGCTGTCCACCGAACTGAGCCTTACCACCCAGCGGCTGCTGGGTGATCATGGAGTACGGACCGGTCGAACGCGCGTGCAGCTTGTCGTCGACCAGGTGGTGGAGCTTGAGGATGTACATGAAGCCGACCGAGACCGGCTCCGGGAACGGCTCGCCGGAGCGGCCGTCGTAGAGCTGGGCCTTGCCGGAGGGCTGCACCAGGCGGTCGCCGTCGCGGTTGGGGATCGTGGCCTGGAAGAGGCCGGAGATCTCGTCCTCGCGCGCACCGTCGAAGACGGGCGTGGCGACGTTGGTGCCCGGGGGGACCTGGTCCGCGCCGATGGACTGCAGGCGCTTGGCCCACTCGTCACCGAGGCCGGAGACGTCCCAGCCGCGGCTGGCGAGCCAGCCGAGGTGGATCTCCAGGACCTGTCCCGGGTTCATTCGGGACGGGACACCCAGCGGGTTGAGGATGATGTCGACCGGGGTGCCGTCCTCCAGGAACGGCATGTCCTCGATCGGCAGGATCTTGGAGATGACGCCCTTGTTGCCGTGACGGCCGGCGAGCTTGTCACCATCGGTGATCTTGCGCTTCTGCGCGACGTAGACGCGGACCAGCTGGTTCACGCCCGGCGGCAGCTCGTCGCCCTCTTCGCGGTCGAAGACGCGGACGCCGATGACCTTGCCGATCTCACCGTGCGGCACCTTCAGCGAGGTGTCGCGCACCTCGCGCGCCTTCTCACCGAAGATCGCGCGGAGCAGGCGCTCCTCGGGGGTCAGCTCGGTCTCACCCTTGGGCGTGACCTTGCCGACGAGGATGTCACCGGCGACGACCTCGGCACCGATACGGATGATGCCGCGCTCGTCGAGGTCGGCAAGGACCTCTTCGGAGACGTTCGGGATGTCCCGGGTGATCTCCTCCGGGCCGAGCTTGGTGTCACGGGCGTCGACCTCGTGCTCCTCGATGTGGATCGAGGAGAGGACGTCGTCCTGCACGAGGCGCTGCGACAGGATGATCGCGTCCTCGTAGTTGTGACCCTCCCACGGCATGAACGCCACGAGGAGGTTCTTGCCGAGGGCCATCTCACCGTTCTCGGTGGCCGGACCGTCGGCGAGGACCTGCTCGGCGATGACCCGGTCGCCCTCGGAGACGACGACCTTCTGGTTCACCGAGGTGCCCTGGTTGGAGCGCATGAACTTGGCGATGCGGTACGTGGTGTACGTGCCGTCGTCGTTCGTGACGGTGATGTAGTCCGCGGAGACCTCCTGGACCACACCGTCCTTCTCGGCCTTGAGCACGTCACCGGCGTCGGTGGCGCAGCGGTACTCCATGCCGGTGCCCACGAGCGGGGCCTCGGACTTGATGAGCGGCACCGCCTGGCGCATCATGTTCGCGCCCATGAGGGCACGGTTGGCGTCGTCGTGCTCCAGGAAGGGGATCATCGCGGTGGCGACGGACACCATCTGGCGCGGCGAGACGTCCATGTAGTCGACGTCCGTGCCGGGCACGTAGTCGACCTCGCCGCCACGACGGCGGACCAGGACGCGGGGCTCGGTGAAGCGCAGCTCCTCGGAGAGGATCGCGTTCGCCTGGGCGATGACGAAGCGGTCCTCCTCGTCGGCCGTGATGTAGTCGACGTCGTCGGTGACCTGGCCGTCGACGACCTTGCGGTAAGGCGTCTCGATGAAGCCGAACGCGTTGACGCGGCCGTACGAGGCGAGCGAACCGATCAGGCCGATGTTCGGGCCTTCAGGGGTCTCGATCGGACACATGCGCCCGTAGTGGGACGGGTGCACGTCACGGACCTCGAAGCCGGCCCGCTCACGGGAGAGACCACCCGGGCCAAGAGCCGACAGGCGGCGCTTGTGGGTGAGACCCGACAGCGGGTTGTTCTGGTCCATGAACTGCGACAGCTGGCTGGTGCCGAAGAACTCCTTGATGGAGGCGACGACCGGCCGGATGTTGATCAGGGTCTGGGGCGTGATCGCCTCGACGTCCTGGGTCGTCATGCGCTCACGCACGACGCGCTCCATCCGCGCCAGGCCCGTACGGACCTGGTTCTGGATGAGCTCGCCGACGTTGCGCAGACGACGGTTGCCGAAGTGGTCGATGTCGTCGGTCTCGACGACGATCTCCCGGCCCGACTCACCGGTCGTCTCGGTCTCACCGGCGTGCAGCTTGACCAGGTACTTGATGGTGGCGATGACGTCGTCGGTGGTGAGCACCCCGGCGTCCAGCGGCTCATCGGCGCCGAGCTTCTTGTTCACCTTGTAGCGGCCGACCTTCGCGAGGTCGTAGCGCTTCGGGTTGAAGTAGAGGTTCTCGAGCAGCGTCTGAGCGGCCTCGCGCGTGGGCGGCTCGCCCGGACGCAGCTTGCGGTAGATGTCGAGCAGCGCGTCGTCCTGGCCCTGGGTGTGATCCTTCTCCAGGGTGGCGCGCATCGACTCGTACTCGCCGAACTCCTCGAGGATCTGCTCGGTGCTCCAGCCGAGAGCCTTCAGGAGGACGGTGACGGACTGCTTGCGCTTGCGGTCGATGCGGACACCGACCATGTCGCGCTTGTCGATCTCCATCTCCAGCCAGGCACCCCGGGAAGGGATGATCTTGGCGGAGAAGATGTCCTTGTCGGACGTCTTGTCGATGGAGGAGTCGAAGTAGACACCCGGCGAGCGGACCAGCTGCGACACGACGACACGCTCGGTGCCGTTGATGACGAAGGTGCCCTTGTTGGTCATGAGCGGGAAGTCGCCCATGAAGACCGTCTGGGACTTGATCTCGCCGGTCTCGTTGTTGGTGAACTCGGCCGTGACGAAGAGCGGCGCGGCGAACGTGAAGTCGCGCTCCTTGCACTCGTCGATCGAGTTCTTCGGGGGCTCGAAGCGGTGGTCGCGGAACGTAAGCGACATCGACCCGGAGAAGTCCTCGATCGGTGAGATCTCCTCGAAGATCTCCTCCAGGCCGGACTTGGTGGGGACGTCTTGTCCACTGTCCAGAGCAGCCTCGACGCGAGCCTTCCAGGCGGCGTTGCCGAGGAGCCAGTCAAAGCTCTCGGTCTGCAGCGCGAGGAGGTTCGGAACCTCGAGGGGCTCCTTGATCTTTGCAAAAGAGATGCGCAGCGGGGCGGTGCTGGCACCGTTGTTCGTATTCGCGGTCGAGGCGTTGCGCGAGGCGGCCAAGAGGGGGTCCTTCCGAGGGCTCGGACTCACTACGCGCGTACCGGTCCCACAATGGACATCCAGACACACCGTCCCGAATCGGCCCCAAAGGGTCGGCTCGGAGAGGATCAGTCATCGATGCTCAAAGCGTGGGTATGCCCCTGGTGACGGGCAGGAGGCAGCTAACAGGCAGCGCAAAGGGTCAGTGTAGCCAAGCGGCACACTGATGTCCAGTCGGGGTTCTCAGAGACCCACGTTGCTCTCAACAGCTGTTCTCAACTACCTATGTGGCTGGCCCTCGCGCGGGGTGCGCTCTTCTTTACTGCCCTCTTCACTCTCGATCCATGCCTCGGATACGGATCGAAGTGATGACGCGTCCTGAGAATTGCGCGCCTCGTGCCGTTCGTCAAGGCCCACCGGTCCGGACGGGCCCTCAGGAGCTCTCTCCGGCCGCCCCCGGGAAGCCCTCAGGGGGGCCCTGGGCGCCCCGCGAGAGGCGCACGGCGAAGATCACCCTACTCGTCGTCGGCGGAAGATCAAGGCAGCCGCCACGGGTACGCCGAAGGGCGACCACCCGGATGGGTGATCGCCCTTCGGTACAGGCGCGTGACGCGCCCGAGGGGAGTCCGTGGACTCCCGAGGTGTTACTTGACCTCGACGGAAGCGCCGGCGGCCTTGAGGGACTCGGCAGCCTTCTCGGCGGCCTCCTTGGCGACCTTCTCGAGGACCGGCTTCGGGGTGCCGTCGACGAGGTCCTTGGCCTCCTTGAGACCCAGCGAGGTCAGCTCACGCACGACCTTGATGACCTGGATCTTCTTCTCGCCGGCGCCGGTGAGGATGACGTCGAACTCGTCCTGCTCGGCCTCGGCCTCGGCCGGGGCGCCGCCCTGGGCGGGACCGGCGACGGCGACGGCCGCGGCGGCGGTGACGTCGAACTTCTCCTCGAAGGCCTTGACGAACTCGGAGAGCTCGATGAGGGTCATTTCTTCGAACTGCGCGAGCAGGTCGTCCTGGGACAGCTTCGCCATGATAGGCGTCCTTCCACTATTCGGCAGGTGCCGGATGTATATGTCGGCGGGCGTACGTGGAGCCCGCTGGACCGCTGAGCGAAATTACTCGGCGGCCTCGGCGGGAGCCGGAGTACCGGCACCGCCCTGCTCTTCCTTCTTGGCGCGAAGCGCTTCCGCGGTGCGGACGAACTTCGACGGCAGTGCCTGGAAGAGCTGCGCAGCCTGAGTCTGCTTGCCCTTGAAAGCACCGGCCAGCTTGGAGAGCAGAACCTCGCGGGACTCGAGGTCCGCGAGCTTCTTGATCTCATCGGCGGACAGCGCCTTACCGTCAAGGACACCGCCCTTGATGATGAGGTTGGGGTTGTCCTTGGCGAAGTCACGAAGACCCTTCGCCGACTCCACCGGGTCACCGGTGACGAAGGCAACCGCCGTCGGACCCGAGAACAGGTCGTCCAGCGTGTCGATCCCGGCCTCGTTGGCCGCAATCTTGGTCAGCGTGTTCTTCACCACGGCGTACTGGGCGTTCTCACCGAGCGAACGGCGCAGCTCCTTGAGCTGTGCCACGGTGAGACCCCGGTACTCGGTCAGCACGGCGGCGTTCGAGCTGCGGAACTGGTCCGTCAGCTCGGCTACCGCGGCAGCCTTGTCGGGCCTTGCCATGAGCGTCGGCCTCCTTCCGGGTGATGAGGACCGCTCAGAAGGGGCCGGGAAAGACGAAACGCCCCAGCACAAGTGCCAGGGCGCGGCTCGACCGGACAGAGTCCGGGAGCAGTTCCACAGTCACCTGCGCAGGTCGTCCGATCTAGCGGAACCTTCGGTCACTGTCCCTCTGACGAGAGTCCAGCGACGACCAGCGGTCTTTGGCTTCGTGTGGAGAGTACGCGACCGGAGGCACGCCGGGCAAATCCGGCGCCTGCCACCCCGGCGCTGGAGGTTTAGGCGGAGGTCAGGAGAGGCCGGGAGGGGCCGGCCCCCTGCTGCTTCAGGATCTCCTGGAAGTCGACCGTGTCGGCGGCCGGCGGCTTCTCCACGGAGACCTCGGTGCCGTAGTCGCTGTAGAAGACCGTCGAGTTGCACGCGCCGGCCGCCGTCTCACCGCGCTCTGTCCTCTTCACCAGCAGATCGTCCTTGTCGCCCAGATGTCCATGGTCCCCGTCTGCTTCATGGAGACGGTGTGGCCCATCTCGGTGGTGCCCTCGACGCGGGCCGACCGCGCGGTGCCGGTCTTCTGCCGGATCTGCTGGAGAGCCACGACGGAGGTGGTCTTCACCTGGTCCCCGGCCGGCTTCTCATCCGTGCCTGAGTCGCCGCCTCCGCCGCTGCAGGCCGCCACCGACATCAGGGCCGCCGCTGCGGCCCCCGTACCCATGCGTCGTCGTGACGTGCTCGTCCTCATCCGACCGGTCCACTCCTCGTCGTGTTCCCTGCGGATCATCTCTTCCGGATACGAGGACGGGCCCCGCACCTCGAAAGGTTGCGGGGCCCGTTCACACAGTGCACGCGTGCGACGCGGCTACCGGGTGAGCACGGTGGCTCAGACGGAGGCCGGGTCCTCCTCGACGAGGAGGTTGCGGGTGCGGTTGGAGTCCAGCGGGATGCCGGGGCCCATCGTGGTGGCCAGCGTGGCCTTCTTGATGTAGCGGCCCTTGGCGGCGGACGGCTTCAGACGGAGGATCTCGTCCAGCGCCGCTGCGTAGTTCTCCACCAGCTTGGTCTCGTCGAAGGAGACCTTGCCGATGATGAAGTGCAGGTTCGAGTGCTTGTCGACGCGGAACTCGATCTTGCCGCCCTTGATGTCGTTGACAGCCTTCACGACGTCGGGGGTGACGGTGCCGGTCTTCGGGTTCGGCATCAGACCACGCGGACCGAGCACGCGGCCCAGGCGGCCGACCTTGCCCATGAGGTCCGGAGTGGCGACGACGGCGTCGAAGTCCAGACGGCCCTTCGCCACCTCGTCGATGAGCTCGTCGGCGCCGACGATGTCGGCTCCGGCGGCTTCCGCGGCCGCAGCACGGTCACCGGTCGCGAAGACCAGGACCCGGGCGGTCTTGCCGGTGCCGTGCGGGAGGTTCACGGTGCCGCGGACCATCTGGTCGGCCTTGCGCGGGTCGACACCCAGCGCGAAGGCGACCTCGACGGTGCCGTCGAACTTCGTGGAGGAGGTCTCCTTGGCGATACGGACGGCCTCGAGCGGGGCGTAGGTACGCTCCCGGTCGATCTTGGCGTCCGCAGCGCGGAGGTTCTTGCTGCGCTTCACTTCTACTCCTGTGGTTTCAGAGTGTGGAGTCGTGGTGCGGACCAGCGCTTGGTCCTACCACTGAGGGCTACGGGGCTGAATCAGCCTTCGACCGTGATGCCCATGGAACGGGCGGTGCCGGCAATGATCTTCGACGCGGCGTCGAGGTCATTGGCGTTCAGGTCGGGGAGCTTCGTCGTGGCGATCTCGCGGACCTGGGCGGCCGTCAGCTTGGCGACCTTGGTCTTGTGCGGCTCGCCGGAGCCCTTGTCCACACCCGCGGCCTTGAGGATCAGCTTGGCGGCCGGCGGAGTCTTCGTGACGAAGGTGAAGGAGCGGTCGTCGTAGACCGTGATCTCCACCGGCACGACCATGCCACGCTGCGACTCGGTCGCGGCGTTGTAGGCCTTGCAGAACTCCATGATGTTGACGCCGTGCTGACCGAGCGCGGGGCCGACCGGCGGGGCCGGGTTCGCCGCACCGGCGTTGATCTGGAGCTTGATAAGCCCCGTGACCTTCTTCTTCTTGGGAGGCATTGCTCTCTCCGGGTCCTATGAGAGTGTTTCGCCGCCGATTCCGGTCATCCGGATGGAGGCATACCGCACAACGATAACGGGTATAGCTGTGCGACCAAAAACCAAGCAGGTCAGACGGGCTGTGAAGCCCTTCTGACCTGCTGGGTAGGCATGTGTCCAGAAACCGGCGGAAGCGCTAGTTCTTCTGGATCTGGTCGAAGCTGAGCTCGACCGGGGTCTCGCGGCCGAAGATCTCGACGAGGCCCTTGACCTTCTTCGAGTCGGCGTTGATCTCGTTGATCGTTGCCTGAAGCGTGGCGAACGGGCCGTCGGTGACGGTGACCGAGTCGCCCACCTCGAAGTCCAGCACCTGGACCTCGACCTTGCGGGACGGAGCCGGCTTGCCCTCGGCCTCGGCGGCCTCGCGGGCGGCCTTCTCCTCGGCCTCCGGGGCGAGCATCTTGACGATCTCGTCCAGGGTCAGCGGGTACGGGTCGTAGGCGTTGCCCACGAAGCCGGTGACACCCGGCGTGTTCCGCACGACGCCCCAGGACTCGTTCGTCAGGTCCATGCGCACCAGCACGTAGCCGGGGAGCTTGTTCTGCCGGACGTTCTTGCGCTCGCCGTTCTTGATCTGGACGATTTCCTCCTCAGGCACCTCGGCCTGATAGACGAACTCCTCCACGTTGAGCGAGACGGCGCGCTGCTCCAGGTTGGCCTTGACGCGCTTCTCGTACCCGGCGTACGTGTGGATGACGTAC
Source organism: Streptomyces sp. NPDC006261 (assembly GCF_040613515.1). Classification (NCBI taxonomy): domain Bacteria; kingdom Bacillati; phylum Actinomycetota; class Actinomycetes; order Kitasatosporales; family Streptomycetaceae; genus Streptomyces; species Streptomyces sp. NPDC006261. Next base: position 126,220 of record NZ_JBEXSI010000008.1, on the reverse strand, counting down.
CACTCGCCGGGGAGGGTGCGGAGCTCCTCGCGCAGGGCGGTGACGGGGTCGACGGGGGCGGCCGGCTCGGCCTCTTCCTCGTCGGCGCTCTCGTCGTCGGCGCTCTCGTCGTCGGCGCTCTCGTCGTCGGCGCTCTCGTCGTCGGCGCTCTCGTCGTCGGCGCTCTCGTCGTCGGCCTCGGCCTCGACGGCTTCCTCGTCCTCGGCGACCTCGGCGGTGACGGCGTCGCCGTCCACCTCGGCCGTCTCATCGGCGATGGTGTCCACAGCGGTCTCGGTGACCTCGGCCTGATCGGCCTTCTCGGAATCAGCAGCCTCAACGATGCCGAGCTCGTCCTTGGCGGACTCGAAGGCGCCAGCCTCGGGCTCGACGGCGTCGTTCAGGTTCGGGTCAGACACGATGGCTGCTTCTTCCTGGATACAAAGGGGTGGAACGTGCGGTGGGGGCGCCGGTCGGACGCCTTCCGCCGGCTCAGCCGAAGACGTACTTGATGACCCGCGCGAATCCCATGTCAAGAACGGTAACAAGACCAATCATGACAACGACGAACACAATCACCACACTGGTGTATGTCGTCAGCTGGTTGCGAGTCGGCCAGACAACCTTACGGAGTTCGGCGACGATCTGGCGGTAGAACAGCGCGAGACGGCCCAGAGGACCCTTCTTGCCGCGCTTGCCGCCCTTCCGAGTCTTCTTGCTGGACTCGGGGGATTCATCCTCAGCATCAGGCATGTCGATGGAGCCCACGGCGTCCGTCACGCTTCTCACCTGATTCCGGGTCGTGGCCGTGCCGCGCCCGGTGGAGCCGCACGGCTGTGCAATGAAGTACGTACATGCGCACACATCCTGGCGAAGGAGTGTGTAGCAGGGCCGGAGGGACTTGAACCCCCAACCGCTGGTTTTGGAGACCAGTGCTCTACCAATTGAGCTACGACCCTTTGGTGGTTTCCACCAACCTACCGCATCTTTCCCGGTGCCCGGGTGCAGGAACGGTGCGGCTGGTGAAGGCCAACGACAGGTGAGTGTACGTGCTCGGGGCCGCCGCGTCGAACAGACAACTACCGACCGGTCCTGTCCGGTTCCCGTCCGAGTCCTGTCCGGTCCCTGAAACCCGTGTGCCGAAGGGTTTTCCGGTCTGGGAGCATGGGGCCCATGAGCGCTGCAACTTCTCCGTCCGAGCGCCGGGTTTCCGCCCGCATCGGTGCGATCTCCGAGTCCGCGACCCTCGCCGTCGACGCCAAGGCCAAGGCCCTCAAGGCCGCTGGGCGTCCGGTGATCGGCTTCGGTGCCGGCGAGCCCGACTTCCCGACCCCCGGCTACATCGTCGACGCCGCGGTCGAGGCCTGCCGCAACCCGAAGTACCACCGCTACACCCCGGCCGGCGGGCTCCCCGAGCTCAAGGCCGCCATCGCAGAGAAGACGCTGCGGGACTCCGGCTACGAGGTCGACGCCGGCCAGATCCTGGTGACCAACGGCGGCAAGCAGGCCATCTACGAGGCCTTCGCGGCGATCCTCGACCCGGGCGACGAGGTCATCGTCCCCGCCCCGTACTGGACCACCTACCCCGAGTCGATCCGGCTCGCCGGCGGTGTCCCGGTCGAGGTCGTCGCCGACGAGACCACCGGCTACCGGGTCTCCGTCGAGCAGCTGGAGGCCGCGCGCACCGAGAGGACGAAGGTCGTCCTCTTCGTCTCGCCGTCCAACCCGACCGGCGCCGTCTACAGCGAGGCCGACGCCGAGGCGATCGGCCGCTGGGCCGTCGAGCACGGCCTGTGGGTCATGACCGACGAGATCTACGAGCACCTCGTCTACGGCGACGCGACCTTCACCTCGCTCCCGGCGATCGTGCCGGAGCTGCGCGACAAGTGCATCGTCGTCAACGGCGTCGCCAAGACGTACGCGATGACCGGCTGGCGGGTGGGGTGGATCATCGGCCCGAAGGACGTCGTCAAGGCCGCGACCAACCTCCAGTCGCACGCCACCTCCAACGTCTCCAACGTCGCCCAGATCGCCGCGCTCGCCGCCGTCTCCGGCCCGCTGGACGCCGTCGCGGAGATGCGCACCGCCTTCGACCGCCGCCGCAACCTCATCGTGCGGATGCTCAACGAGATCGACGGCGTGCTCTGCCCGGAGCCCGAGGGCGCGTTCTACGCCTACCCGTCGGTGAAGGGGCTGCTCGGCAAGGAGATCCGCGGCAAGCGCCCGTCCGACTCGGTCGAGCTCGCGGCCCTCATCCTGGACGAGGCCGAGGTCGCCGTCGTCCCCGGCGAGGCCTTCGGCACCCCCGGCTACCTCCGCCTCTCCTACGCGCTCGGCGACGACGACCTCATCGAGGGCGTCTCCCGGCTCCAGAAGCTGCTGGGCGAGGCCAAGGCCTGAGAAGCCCGCGGAATTGTGCCCCCGGCCGCCTCGGCCGGGGGCGCTTTTCGTCCCAGCCCCACTCCAAAGAGGAAAGCGGCTTCCGCTCCGGCCCGCCCGTGCGGCAGGATCTTCAAATGGAGCGTGATGTACGTCTGTTGCCCAAGGCCCACCTGCACCTGCACTTCACCGGGTCGATGCGGCCCACCACCCTGCTCGAACTCGCCGACAAGTACGGGGTCCACCTCCCTGACGCGCTGACCGGCGGCGAGCCGCCGAAGCTGCGGGCGACCGACGAGCGCGGCTGGTTCCGCTTCCAGCGGCTCTACGACATCGCCCGGTCCTGCCTCAGGTCCCCCGAGGACATCCACCGCCTGGTCCGCGAGAGCGCCCAGGAGGACGTCGCGGACGGCTCCGGCTGGCTGGAGATCCAGGTCGACCCCACCTCGTACGCCCCGCTGCTCGGCGGGCTGATCCCTGCCATCGAGATCATCCTCGACGCGGTGGACAGCGCCTCCCGGGACACCGGACTGGGGATGCGCGTGGTGATCGCGGCGAACCGGATGAAGCACCCGCTGGACGCCCGGACCCTGGCGCGCCTGGCCGTGCGGTATGCGGACCGGGGCGTCGTCGGGTTCGGGCTCTCCAACGACGAGCGGCGCGGCATGGCACGCGACTTCGACCGGGCCTTCGCCATCGCCCGTGAGGGCGGCCTGCTGGCGGCCCCGCACGGGGGGGAGCTCGCGGGCGCCTCCAGCGTGCGCGACTGCCTGGACGACCTGGACGCCTCGCGCATCGGCCACGGTGTCCGGGCGGCCGAGGATCCCCGGCTGCTGGCGCGGCTGGCCGAGCGCCAGGTGACCTGTGAGGTCTGCCCGTCCTCCAATGTGGCGCTCGGCGTCTACGAGAAGGCCGCGGACGTCCCCTTGCGTACCTTGTTCGACGCGGGGGTACCGATGGCGCTGGGCGCGGACGACCCGCTGCTGTTCGGATCCCGGCTGGCCGCGCAGTACGAGCTGGCCCGCCACCATCACGGCTTCACCGACGCGGAGCTGGCCGAGCTGGCCCGCCAGTCGGTGCGCGGATCGGCCGCGCCCGTCGGCGTACGGGACAAGCTGCTGTCCGGGATCGACGACTGGCTGGCTAGCTGATTCCGGCCAGCAAGGTGCGGGCGAGGGAGGCGGCGAACGCGTCCAGCGGCTGCGGGGGCGTGCCGCCGGGGAGCACGTCGTAGGCGAAGGCCCGCTGGGCGCAGGCGCCGAGCAGGAGTGAGGCGGCCGCGTAGGTGTCGGCCTCCGCTCGCACCCGGCCCGCGCGCTGTTCGGCCCGGAGGTAGGCGTCGAGCCCCTGGATGGGCATGTGGGGGCCGGCCCCGAGTTCCCGCAGCCCTTGTTCGTGGCGGCGCTTGAGCTGCGGTTCGGCGTACAGGGACGCGGCCATGGGGAACGTCTGCTCGTAGAAGAGGGCGGCCTGCCGGGCGACCTCGGTGAGGTTGGCCTCGACCCCGCCCTCCCCCGGGACCAGGTCGCCGAGCAGCCCGCCGAGCTTCGGCAGCCGCTCCTCGAGGACGGTCACGAAGAGCTCTTCCTTGCTGGGGAAGTACTTGTACAGCGCACCCTCCGAGCAGCCGGCCGCCCGCGCGATCTCTTTGGTGGTGGTCCGGGCGAGGCCGATGGAGAGCATCAGCTCGTGGGCGGCGTCGACGATGCGGACGCGGGCCGGCTTCGGCTCCATGGGGGTTCCCCTATGGCTTGACGGGTGGATGATCAGGCACTCACTCTAGAGGTGAGTGAACACTCACCCACCTAGGAGGGCGCATGCGGCTGACGGTGTTCGGAGCGACCGGGGGTGTCGGCCAGGAGCTCGTGGGGCAGGCGCTCGCGGCGGGCCATGAGGTGACGGTCGTGGTCCGCGACCCGGCAAGGCTCCCGGAGGCGTTCGGCGCCCTGGCGCTGCACGACGCCGTGTCGCTGGACGACCCGGCGGCGGTGCGCGCGGCGGTCGCGGGGCGGGACGCGGTGCTCTCGGGGCTCGGCTCGCGGAGCCGGAAGGCGGACGGGGTCGCCGAGCGGCTGACCGGACGGATCGTCGAGGCGATGGAGGCCGAGGGGGCTCGTCGGCTGGTGGTGGTGAGCGCGGCACCGGTCGGGCCGGTGCCGGCCGGTGAGCCCTTGGTGGACCGGTTGGCGCGCAAGGCGGTCGGGGCGGTTCTGGCGGAGCTGTACGCGGACCTCGCGCGGATGGAGGCGGCGCTGGAGCGAAGCACCACGGACTGGACCTCCGTACGGCCCCCGAAGCTGACGGACGGGCCGTGCACCGGCGTCTACCGCAAGGTGGTGGGCGGCGCGCCCCGCAGCAGCCGGTCCATCTCCCGGGCCGATGTGGCGCACGCGATGCTCGGGCTGATGGGCGACCCTGCGGCCGTGAGGCAGGGCGTGGGCGTCGCCTACTGAATGTCGTCGCGTGTCCTTGTAGGGCGACGTGCGACCTACAAGGAGACGCCGACCGTCACCGGCTCGTTGACCAGGGTGACGCCGAAGGCCGCGTGGACCCCGGTGACGACCTCACGGGCCAGCGCGAGGAGGTCCTCGGTGGTGGCCTCGCCGCGGTTGGTGAGAGCCAGGGTGTGCTTGGTGGAGATCCGGGCCGGGCCGCTGCCGTACCCCTTGGTGAAGCCGGCCCGGTCGATCAGCCAGGCCGCCGAGGTCTTGGTGCGGCCGTCCCCGGCGGAGAACGCCGGGGGCGTCACGTCCGGGCCGAGGCGCTCGTGGACCCGCGCCAGGAAGTCCTGGAACGCGGCCTCGTCGAGGATCGGGTTGGTGAAGAAGGACCCCGCGGACCAGGTGTCGTGGTCGTCCGGGTCCAGCACCATGCCCTTGCCGGCACGCAGCTTCAACACGGTTTCCCGGGCGGCGGAGGCGGGCACGCGCTCGCCCTGCTCGACGCCCATGGCCCTGGCGGTCTCCGGATACCTGAGGGGCGCGGAGAGGCCGCCCGCCTCTTCCAGCTCGAAGCGGACCCGGAGCACGACGAAACGGTCGGGTGCCGCCTTGAAGCGGCTGTGCCGGTACGAGAAGGAGCACTCCGCGTTCGGAAGGGTCACCGTCTCCCGGGTGTGCCGGTCGTAGGCGACGACCTCCGTGATCGTGGAGGACACCTCCTGGCCGTAAGCCCCGACGTTCTGGATGGGCGTCGCGCCGGCGGAGCCGGGGATCCCGGCCAGGCACTCGATGCCCGCGAGACCCGCCTCCACGGTCCGGGCGACGGCGTCGGTCCAAGGCTCACCGGCCGCCAGCTCCAGCGACGTACCGGAGAGCGTGAATCCCTTGGTGGCGATCCGCAGCGCCGTGCCGTCGAAGCCCTTGTCGCCGATGACCAGGTTGGAGCCGCCGCCGATGACGAGCAGCGGGGTGCCGCTCGCGTCGGCCTCGCGTACGGCGGCGACCACCTCGGCGTCGGTGGTGGCCGTCAGGAGGCGGGTGGCGGGGCCGCCGAGCCGGAAGGTGGTCAGGGGGGCGAGGGGGGCATCGTGGAGTTCCTGCACGGGGACAAGAGTACGGTCCGCGCCCCCGCCGCTGGGGCGGGGCCACGGACCGTACAGGTAGCGCGTGGGGTGTCAGGCGAGCCGGAGCACCCGTACTGCTTCCGCGTGGACCTCAGGCGAGCCGGACGACGGCGCGGGACATGCCCAGCACCTTCTTGCCGTCGCACACGGCCACCAGGTCCACCCGGACCAGGTTGTCCTCCAGCTTGGCCGCGACCTTGCCGCTGACCTCGATCAGCGCGCCCTTGTCGTCGTTGGGCACGACGACCGGCTTGGTGAACCGCACTCCGTATTCGACGACCGCGCCCGGGTCCCCTGCCCAGTCCGTGACCACGCGGATCGCCTCGGCCATCGTGAACATGCCGTGTGCGATCACATCCGGCAGCCCGACCTCGAGCGCGAACTTCTCGTTCCAGTGGATCGGGTTGAAGTCGCCCGACGCACCGGCGTACTGCACGAGCGTCGCCCGCGTCACCGGGAACGACTGCGCGGGCAGCTCCGTACCGACCTCGACCGACCCGTAGGAGACCTTCGCCGTCATCACGCCTCCTCGGCGGCGCGTGCCACCAGCTTCGTGAGCGCCGTGACGACCAGCTCGCCGGCCTCGTCGTGCACATCCCCGCGGATGTCCACGATGTCGTTGCCCGCCATGGACTTGATGGTCTCGATCGTGGAGGTGACCGTCAGCCGGTCGCCCGCCCGTACCGGACGCACGTAAGAGAACTTCTGGTCGCCGTGGACGACCCGGCTGTAGTCCAGGCCCAGCTGCGGGTCCTGCACCACCTCACCGGCCGCCCGGTAGGTGATGGAGAAGACGAAAGTGGGGGGCGCGATCACATCGGCATGGCCGAGCGCGCGGGCCGCCTCCACATCGATGTACGCCGGATGGGTGTCACCCACTGCCTCGGCGAACTCGCGGATCTTCTCCCGGCCTACCTCGTACGCCGGGGTGGGCGGATACGTCCGCCCCACGAAGGACTGGTCGAGCGCCATGAGCTCGCTACCTCCTGATGGAAAGACGAATAAGGGCACGCCCCGGTGCGGGGATGTACCCCGGACAACGACACGAGGCCGCCCCCAGAGGGGACGGCCTCGTGTACGAGCCTGATTCAGCGCGTTTCGCGGTGCGCGGTGTGCGAGTTGCAGCGCGGGCAGTGCTTCTTCATCTCAAGACGGTCCGGGTTGTTACGCCGGTTCTTCTTGGTGATGTAGTTCCGCTCCTTGCACTCCACGCAGGCCAGCGTGATCTTCGGGCGGACGTCGGTGGCAGCCACGTGAGTGCTCCTTGGACGGACGATGGACGGATGAACGCATAAAAGAGTAGCCGATCGAAGGACCGACCCAACAATCGGCTACCGTTAGTAGCGGTGACCGGACTTGAACCGGTGACACAGCGATTATGAGCCGCTTGCTCTACCGACTGAGCTACACCGCTTTGATGATCGGTCCCCCCGCCGAAGCGGGGTTTCCCGATCACCAGAGCCCCAATGCGGAATCGAACCGCAGACCTTCTCCTTACCATGGAGACGCTCTACCGACTGAGCTATTGGGGCGAGCGAGGAAGACATTACACGCTCTCCGGCCGATCGCCCAAATCCGTTTCGGCCCCACGCTCCGGCCGTCGGTCCGGGCCCGTCCACACCCCCTGATCAGGCCTTGATCCAGTCCGCGTCCTCCTCCGGACGGACCCGTTCCGCGCGTCGATGCGGGGGGACCGGTACGACTAATGGGCTCCTCCCGGAAGCCGCCGTGCCACGCGTCCCGGACCCGGTCATGATCGGCGGAACACCCCCTTGAGAGCCTGCCGGGATCACCCCGCCATCCCCGGGCCCGACCCCCTCCGTGTGATCTTGCACCCCTCCCAGGAGCGCGATGCCCGACAGCCGGCCGCGGCGGCCCGACGACAGCGCACCCGACGGCGCCGAAGCGGCCACCACCGACCCCGCCCCCACCCTCGTCCTGAGCGGCGCCCGCCTGACCGACGGCCGCGCCGTCGACGTACGCCTGAGCGGCAGCCGTATCGAGGCCGTCGGCACGTCGGGCAGCCTCACCGCCCGTGGCCCCCGCATCGACCTGCGCGGCTACCTCCTGCTCCCCGCCCCGGCCGAGCCCCACGCCCACGGCGACACCGCCCTCACAGCCGACGGCGCCGGGCCCGACGGCCCGGGGCCCGCCTCCCACCGCACCGAGGACATCCAGCGCCGCGCCACGGACGCCGCCCTCCTCCAGCTCGGCCACGGCGCCACCGCCCAGCGCGCCCACGTCCGCATCGGCGACGTCCAGGGCCTCGCCGCGCTGGAGGCCGTCCTGCAGGCCCGCCGGGCCCTGCGCGGCCTCGCCGACCTGACCGCGGTCGCCGTCCCCCGCCTGCTCACCGGCGTCGCCGGGGCCGACGGCCTCGCCATGCTGCGCGACGCCGTGAAGATGGGCGCCGCGGTCGTCGGCGGCTGCCCCGACCTGGACCCCGACCCCGCCGGCTACACCGCGGCCGTCCTGGAGGTAGCCGCCGAGCACGGCCGTCCCGTCGACCTGCACACCGACGGCGACGACCCCGCCCGCCTCGCCCGCCTGGCCGCCATGGCCGGGGGCCTGCGCCCCGGGGTCGCCATCGGCCCCTGTGCCGGCCTCGCCCACCTCCCCCTGGAGGCCGCGAGCCGGGCCGCCGATCAGCTGGCCGCCGCGGGCGTCACGGTCGTCTGCCTCCCCCAAGGGGGCTGTACGGGCTCCGAACGCCGCGCGACCACCCCCGTACGCCTCCTGCGCTCCGCGGGCGTACGCGTGGCTGCGGGCAGCGGCGCACTCCGCGACACGGCCAACCCCGTGGGGCGCGGAGACCCGTTGGAGGCCGCGTACCTCCTCGCCTCGCAGCACGGCCTGCGCGCCGAACACGCCTACGCCGCGGTCTCCACCACCGCCCGTGCCGCCCTCGGCCTGCCCGACGTCCGCGTGGAGGCGGGCTTCCCCGCCGAACTCCTCGCCGTACGCGGTGAACAGCTCTCCGCCGTGCTCTCCCTCGCCTACAGCCGCATCGTCGTCCACCGCGGCCGGATCGTCGCGCGCACCAGCGCCGTACGCGAATACTGCGACTCCGACCCCGATACGAGCGCCGGCCCCGATCTCCCCCGCCAGGGGCGACCCGACTCCGGTACCGGGCCCAAGAGCTGAGCACGCGGCGGCCGCCGGGCGTACGGTCGGAGGTATGCGCATTGTCATCGCAGGTGGACACGGACAGATCGCACTGCGGCTGGAGCGGCTGCTCGCCGCACGCGGAGATGAAGCCGTGGGGATCATCCGCAACCCCCAACAGAGCCAGGACCTCACCGACATCGGCGCCGAACCTGCCGTGCTGGACCTCGAATCGGCCTCCGTGGAGGAGACCGCGGAGGTGCTGCGCGGGGCCGACGCGGCCGTCTTCGCGGCAGGCGCCGGACCGAACAGCGGCACCGCCCGCAAGGACACCGTCGACCGGGGCGCCGCCGTCCTCTTCGCCGACGCGGCCCAGGCCGCCGGCGTACGCCGGTACATCGTCGTCTCCTCCATGGACGCCGACCCCGACCACCCCGGCGACGAGGTGTTCGACGTCTACCTCCGGGCTAAGGGCGCGGCGGACGCCGACGTACGCTCCCGCTCCGCGCTCGACTGGACGATCCTGCGCCCCGGGATGCTCACCAACGACGCGGGCAACGGACAGATCCTGCTCGCCGCGAAGACCGGGCGCGGCCCGATCCCCCGCGACGACGTGGCTGCGACGCTCCTGGAGCTTCTGGACACCCCGGCGACGGCGGGCCTGACCCTCGAGGTCATCTCCGGGAACGTGCCGGTCACGGTGTCCGTGAAGGACGTCGCGGGCAACTGAAGCAGTGGCTGACGACTGCCGGGAACGAGGAAGCCCCCGACCAGAAGGACTGGTCGGGGGCTTCGTTCGCGTGGCGGCGCCAGGGTTCGAACCTGGGTAGGCTGAGCCGGCAGATTTACAGTCTGCTCCCTTTGGCCACTCGGGCACACCGCCTCGGACGACGCGTCGGATCCCCACTGGTGAGCTCCTTGGCGACGACGTAAACAATACCTGATGGCCAGGGGTGCTCCGCCACCTCATTGATCAGCAGCCGGAGGGTGCGGCGGTGGCTAGGCTTTGCGCTGTATCCCACGCACATTCGACGCAAGGAGCCACACGTCATGGCCGACTCCAGTTTCGACATCGTCTCGAAGGTCGAGCGGCAGGAGGTCGACAACGCCCTCAACCAGGCCGCCAAGGAGATCTCCCAGCGTTACGACTTCAAGGGCACGGGCGCCTCGATCTCGTGGTCCGGCGAGAAGATCCTGATGGAGGCGAACGGCGAGGAGCGGGTCAAGGCGATCCTCGACATCTTCCAGTCCAAGCTGATCAAGCGGGGCATCTCGCTGAAGTCGCTGGACGCCGGTGAGCCGCAGCTCTCCGGCAAGGAGTACAAGATCTTCGCCACGATCGAGGAAGGCATCTCCCAGGAGAACGCCAAGAAGGTGGCGAAGATCATCCGCGACGAGGGCCCCAAGGGCGTCAAGGCACAGGTCCAGGGTGACGAGCTGCGCGTCAGCTCGAAGAGCCGGGACGACCTGCAGACCGTGCAGGCGCTCCTGAAGGGCCAGGACTTCGACTTCGCGGTGCAGTTCGTGAACTACCGGTAGGACGATTCGTGAGCGAGAAGGGGCACGCCGTCGGGACCGGCCTCGACGGGGTGCCTCTCCGCGTGCAGGGGGGCGTCCCTGGCTCCGTGTCCGAAATCCGCCGGTGATGGGTGCGGGGTGCGGAGCAGACTGGCCGGTGCGGGTCCGGGTTCACCAGGTCCGCGGTTCGGCGGTTCGGCGGTTCAGCGGTTCGGCGGTTCGGCAGTTCGTCGGTTCAGCAGTTCGTCGGTTCAGCGGTTCGTCGGTTCAGCGGTTCAGCAGCGAGGAAGTGAGCGGTCGTGACGACGGTGTACACGCGGCGGACCAGTCCGCTGGGCGAGTTGCTGCTGGTGGCCGAGTCGGACGGTACGTGTGAGGGGCTGCGGCTGGTGTCGCTGTCCGTGCCCGGGCAGAAGGGCGGTGCGGTCGTCCAGGAGGGGTGGCTGCCGGCGCCCGAGCTGTTCGCGGGGGTCGTCGCGCAGGTGGCGGCGTACTTCGCGGGGCGGTCGAAGCGGTTCGACGTGCCGTTCGCCGAAGGCGTGGGTACGGAGTTCCAGCGGCGCGTCTGGGCGGTGGTCGAGTCGATCCCGTACGGGCAGACGCTGTCGTACGGGGAGGTCGCCGCGCGGGTGGGGACCTCGGGCACGGGGGTTCGGGCGGTGGGGACGGCCATCGGGCGCAACCCGTTGCTGGTCGTGCGGCCGTGCCACCGGGTGATCGGCGCGGACGGGGCGTTGCGGGGGTACGCGGGTGGCCTGGAGCGCAAGCAGGTGCTGCTCGGGCTGGAGGGGGCCGCGTGTGTGGAGCGGGTTGCGAGGGCCGGCGGCTGAGGGTGGTGTGACGGGTGGTCTCGCGTGGGGTTCCGGCGGTTTCGGGCGGGCTGTTCCCCCGGCCCCGGCAGGTGGTCGCGCCGGGCGCCGTGCACATACCGGAGTGGCTCCCGGTGGAGCGCCGACGGGAGTTGGTGGCGGCGTGCCGGGAGTGGGCGCGGGGGCCGGTTCCGTTGCGGCACACGGTGTTGCCGGGCGGCGGCGTGATGTCGGTGCGGACGGTGTGCCTGGGGTGGCACTGGCAGCCGTACCGGTACACGCGTACCGCCGACGATGTGAACGGCGCCCCGGTGGCCCCGGTGCCGCAGTGGCTGGTCGCGCTGGGGCGTGCGGCGGTGGCGGAGGCGTTCGGGGACGACGGCGCGGCGGAGGCGTTCACTCCGGACACCGCGCTGATCAACTTCTACGACGCCGCGGCGCGGATGGGCATGCACCAGGACAAGGAGGAGCGGTCGGTCGCTCCGGTGGTGTCGTTGAGCATCGGGGCGACGTGCGTGTTCCGCTTCGGGAACGCCGAGGGTCGCGGACAGCCCTACACGGACGTGGAGTTGGTCTCCGGGGATCTCTTCGTCTTCGGCGGCCCGTCGCGCTTCGCGTTCCACGGGGTGCCGAAGGTGTACGCCGGATCGGCCGACCCGGATGCGGGGATGCGGGCCGGCCGGCTGAATGTGACGTTGCGGGAGACGGGGCTGAACTGAGCGGCGGGCGCGGCGCGGTCAGCGGCGTTCGCGGGAGTTGCCGAAGATCAGCCGGTAGAGGATCAGCAGGACCAGGGAGCCGGCGATGGCGGCGATCCAGGTCGCGGTGTCGTAGAAGTCGTTGCTGATGGGACGGTCGAGGAACTGGCTGGAGAGCCAGCCTCCGACGAAGGCACCGGCGACGCCGATGATGGTGGTCCCGATGATGCCGCCCGGGTCGCGGCCCGGGAGCAGGATTTTGGCTATGACTCCGGCGAGCAGCCCAAGAATGATCCAACCGACAATGCCCATGTCGCTGCTCCTACCCCTTGCTCGGTGTTGGAACACAAGACGCAGCGAGCATGCGTTCGGTTGCTTGGTGCGCGGTCGGCGAGGGAGGCGGGCGGCGAGTAAGGCCAGCCCGCACACCTATCGCGGCGTGTCGCCTCCCGGCTCCCGTTCCGGCCCAGCGCCGTCGCGCACGGCGGCCTCCAGTACGCGGATGTCCTCGGCGTCCTTGGCGCGGCGCGGGCGGCCGGCAATCCAGACCGGCGTCATCCGCTTGATCTCGATCTGGGCGGCGGGGCTGATGACCGGACAGGCCGTCGTGCCGATGTGGCCGAGCGGGCCGTCGAGCATGCCGTCCGGCCACCGCTCGCCGGCCCAGGGGCCGCCCCCGACCACGGCGTGGCCGGAGCCGTCCTCGTCCAGCAGGGCGAAGCTGCTCTCCTCGCCCTGCTTCCCGAAGTCGCGCTGCTGGTCGGCGGGCGGGCCGGAGAGGAGCGTCCAGCCCGACCGCAGCAGTTCACGGGCGAGGCGCTCAGCGTCCTGCTTCCGGGCGAACCAGTCGATGTCCGTGTGGTCGCGGGTGGGTGAGCCGAGGAAGAAGTCCATGGCCCAGCCGCCGCGGAGCCAGAGGTCCACGCCGAGTGCGTCGGCGATCCGGGTCGTTTCGGCGATCAGCCGGAGCTGGCGGTGCGTGCGTTCCCTGTCCACGGCTGGGGAGGGTACGCGGGTCGCTCCGGGCCCGTCAGCTGCATTTACGGGTCCTGGCGAGCGGCGAACGGCTGGTCCGTGGGGACGATCTCCTTGCCGAAGGGCAGGAGCGAGACGGGGATCAGCTTGAAGTTGGCGACGCCCAGGGGGATGCCGATGATCGTGATGCAGAGGGCGATGCCGGTGGTGATGTGGCCGAGGGCGAGCCACCATCCGGCGAGGACCAGCCAGAGGACGTTGCCGACGCAGGAGGGCGAGCCGGCGTCCCTGCGGTCGACGACGGTGTAGCCGAAGGGCCAGAGCGCGTACACCCCGATCCTGAAGGCGGCGACGCCGAACGGGATGCCGATGATGGTGATGCAGAGCAGGACGCCTGCGAGGAGATAGCCGAGGAACATCCAGAAGCCGCACAGGACGAGCCAGATGATGTTCAGGATGGTTTTCATGGGCGGCGACCTGCCATCTGTTCCAGTCGGGCGATGCGCTCCGCCATCGGCGGATGGGTGGAGAACATCTTGGCCATCCCCTGTCCGGGACGGAAGGGGTTCGCGATCATCATGTGGCTCGCGGTCTCGATCCTGGGTTCCGGGGGCAGCGGGAGCTGTTTCGTTCCTGCGTCGAGTTTGCGCAGGGCGCTGGCGAGGGCGAGCGGGTCGCCGGTGAGCTGAGCTCCGGAGGCGTCGGCCTCGTACTCGCGGGACCGGCTGACCGCGAGCTGGATGACGGACGCGGCGAGCGGCCCCAGGATCATGATCAGGAGCATGCCCAGGAGGCCGGGTCCTTCGTCGTCGTTGGAGCGGCCGATGGGGATGAGCCAGGCGAAGTTGACCAGGAACATGACGACGGAGGCGAGGGCTCCGGCGACGGAGGAGATGAGGATGTCCCGGTTGTAGACGTGGCTGAGCTCGTGGCCCAGGACTCCTCGCAGCTCCCGCTCGTCGAGGATCTGGAGGATGCCCTCGGTGCAGCAGACGGCCGCGTTGCGCGGATTGCGGCCCGTGGCGAAGGCGTTGGGCGCCTGGGTCGGTGAGATGAAGAGGCGGGGCATCGGCTGACGGGCCGCGGTGGAGAGCTCGCGGACGATCCGGTAGAGCTGTGGCGCTTCGAATTCGCTGACAGGGCGGGCCCGCATGGCCCGCAGGGCCAGCTTGTCGCTGTTCCAGTAGGCGTAGGCGTTGGTGCCGACGGCCACGACGAGGGCGATGACGAGGCCCGTACGTCCGAAGAAGCTGCCGGTCATGATGATGAGTGCGGACAGGCCCCCGAGGAGTACGGCGGTTTTCAGCCCGTTGTGCCGGCGGTGCACGGTACGCCCTCCAAGTGGTGCAGCAGGGGAACCCTTTGCATGGTGGTGCTCCACTCCCCCAGTGGAGCCTCCCGTACTGGTCAACGCCAGGCGAGGGGAGCTAGTTCCCTTGTGCGTGCGGCCGGAGGGCGGGGCCGCTCCGGCGTGATCCGGCCGGTTCCGGCTCCTGGCCCGTACGGCGTGGCGCTGGGCCGCACGGGTTTGGGGGCGTGCGTGCGTCAGCGCCGGACGGGCAGCGGGCTCAGCGCTGGACGGGCAGCTTGGCGAGGGAGAGTGCCTCGGCGTCGGGTTCGACCTCGCTGGTGCAGTGGGCGCAGCGGGAGGCGACGGCGGGGATCGCGCTGAAGCAGCGCGGGCAGTCGCGGAGGGCGGCCTTGATGTCGACCTCCTCCTCCTTGGTGGTGAAGCGGTTCTGCACCTTGGCCATGGGGACCACGACGCAGAAGTAGAGGACCGCGGCGGTGATGATGAAGGCGATCGCGGCGCTGACGAAGAGGCCGAAGGGGAACTTCACTCCGTCGACCGTGTAGAAGGCCGTGCTGAAGTCTCCGGTGCCGCGGGTGGCGAGGCCGATCAGCGGAGTGATGAAGGCGTTGCTGAAGCCGGTGACCACGGCGGTGAAGGCTGCTCCGACGGCGAGGCCGATCGCCATCGAGATGACGTTTCCACGCAGGATGAAGTCCTTGAACCCGTTCAGCACTGCTCTGTCTCCTCTATGGATTTCGTACGTCTTCGCCGTGTACGTGACGTATGCAGCCACGACCTTGCCCTGTGGCGGCTGCCGTGGGCAAACCGGTCTTCCGCGTCCGAAGGGCGTCAGAAGAGGTTGACGGCGGCGAACCTCAGGACCAGTTGCGGGGCTCCGGAGAGGAGGATGCCGACGGCCGTGGTGAGGACGATCGCCGTGGTGAGCGGGGCGGGGGCGCGGAATCGGGGCGGCGTTCCGGAGGCCGGTGTACCGGTGGCCGCTGGCGCGGTGTCCGGACTCCTGAAGAGGGTCGCGGTCCACTGAAGGTAGTAGTAGAGGGCGATCACCACGTTGACGGCCATGACGACGGCGAGCCAGCCGAGTCCCGCGTCGACGGCCGCCGAGAAGACGGTGACCTTCGCGAAGAGCCCGATGATGCCCGGCGGCAGTCCGGCCAGGCAGAGCAGGAAGAAGCCGAGCGCGAGGGCGGTGAGCGGGCGGGTGGCGTACAGGCCCTGGTAGTCGGCGATGCGGTTGCCGGGCTTCGTACGGGCGACCAGGGCAGCGACGGCGAAGGCGCCGAGGTTCACGACGGCGTACATGAGGGCGTACGCGACGGTGGCGCCGATCTGTTCGTCGCTGGAGTACGCGGCGGCGGCGATCGGGACGAGCAGATAGCCGGCCTGGGCGACGGAGGACCAGGCGAGGAGCCGGACGGCGCTGTGAGCCCGGCCGGCCTTCTGGCGGAGGGCCGCGACGTTGCCGACGGTCATGGTGAGGGCGGCAAGGACGGCGACGGCGGGCCCCCAGACGTCGGCATAGGAGGGGAACGCGATGACCGTGACGAGGATGAGGCCCGAGAAGCCGACGGTCTTTCCGACGACGGAGAGATAGGCGGCGATCGGGAGGGGGGCGCCCACATAGGTGTCGGGGACCCAGAAGTGGAAGGGGGCCGCGGCGGTCTTGAAGGCGAAGCCGACGAGGGTGAGGACGACGCCGGTCTTGGCGAGGGTGTCGAGCACCGGAGGTACGTCGTCCAGGTGGGCGGCGATCTCGGTGAGGTGCAGGGTCCCCGTGGTCGCGTACACGAAGCTGACGCCGAGGAGCATGACGGCGGTGGCGACGACGGAGGAGAGGAAGAACTTGAGCGCGGCCTCGGAGGAGCGCCGGTCACCGTGCTTGATGCCTACGAGGGCGAAGGCGGGCAGCGAGGCGACTTCCAGGGCGACGACGAGGGTGGCGAGGTCACGGGAGGCGGGCAGGAGGGCCGCGCCCGCCGCGGAGGCGAGGAGCAGGAACCAGTACTCGCCCGCCGGGAGCTTCCGCGTGTCGCCGAGGGAGAGCAGCGCGGTGAGGAATGCCCCGCCGAGGACGAGGGCCTGGATCACCAGGGTGAAGTGGTCGGCGGTGTAGCTGCACGCCTGGGCGCCGGCGGTGACGCAGAAGGTGGAGCGGTCGCCGGTGCGCAGCGGGATGAGGAGGGCGAGGGCGGCGGCGAGCGCGGTGAGGGTTCCGTAGCCGAGGAGCTTCTTGCGGTGCTCGGGGAGGAAGAGGTCGGCGACGAGTACGAGCAGGGCGGCCAGCGCGGTGAGGGTGGGGGGTGCGATGGCGAGCCAGTCGATGGACTGGACGACGCTGGGGGCGGTGTCGGCCGCCGCGGTGAGGGCGCCCGGGGCGGTGCTGAGGTCCGCGGTCACGACTTGCCTCCTGCGAGGAGCTTCTGCACGGCCGGATCGGTGAGGCCGAGGAGGATCGCGGGCCAGAGTCCGGCGAGAACGGTGAGGGCGGCGAGCGGGGACCAGGCGGCGGCTTCGTACCTCTGGATGTCGGCGAGCTGCGGGGGGCTGCCCGGCAGCTGGGGGTTTCCGGCAGCCGTGGGCCGTTCGGGGCCGTCCGCCGGCCGCGAGGGCTGCGTACCGGGTGAGAGCTGGGAGTGGGGCGTGTGCTCGCCCATGCAGACGCGGCGGACCACGATGAGCATGTACGCGGCGGTGAGCAGGGTGCCGAACGCCCCGATGGCCATGAAGGTGCGGAATGCCGGGCGGCTGAGGCCCTCGGCGGGGCTGTAGGCACCGAACAGGGTGAGCATCTCGCCCCAGAATCCGGCGAGTCCGGGCAGGCCGAGCGAGGCGACCGCGGCGAAGGCGAGCAGGGCGCCGAGGCGGGGGGCGCGTCCGTAGAGGGCTGCGCCGGTGGCGCCGGCGAGGGTGTCCAGGTCGGCGGTGCCGAAGCGGTCCTTGATGGCGCCCACCAGGAAGAACAGCAGACCGGTGATGAGGCCGTGGGCGATGTTGGCGAAGAGCGCGCCGTTGACTCCGGTCGGGGTCATGGTGGCGATACCGAGGAGCACGAAGCCCATGTGGCCGACGGAGGAGTACGCGATGAGCCGCTTGAGGTCGCCCTTGGCGCCGTTGCGGGCGAGGGCCAGGCAGGCGAGCGACCCGTAGACGATGCCGACGACGGCGAACGCGGCGAGGTAGGGCGCGAAGGTGCGCATGCCGTCGGGGGCGATGGGGAGCAGGATCCGGACGAATCCGTACGTTCCCATCTTCAGCAGGACGCCCGCCAGGAGCACGGAGCCGACGGTCGGGGCGGCGGTGTGGGCGTCGGGGAGCCAGCTGTGCAGAGGCCACATCGGGGTCTTCACGGCGAGCCCGAGGCCGATCGCGAGAACGGCGATGACCTGCACGGATGTGGTGAGGCCACGGCCGTTGTCAGTGGCGAGTGCCACCATGTCGAAGGTGCCGCTCTTCAGTCCGATGAGGAGCAGGCCCAGCAGCATGACGACCGAGCCGAGCAGTGTGTAGAGGATGAACTTCCAGGCGGCGGCGCGCCGTTGGTCACCGCCCCAGCGGGCGATGAGGAAGTACATCGGGATGAGGACCATCTCGAAGGCGAGAAAGAAGAGCAGCAGGTCGAGGACGGCGAAGGTGGCGAGGGTGCCGGATTCCAGGACGAGGACGAGGGCGGTGAAGGCCTTCGGTGAGGGGCCCGCGGGCAGCTTGAAGTAGCTGTACAGCGCGCAGAGGAAGGTCAGCAGCGCGGTCAGCAGGAGGAGAGGGAGCGAGATGCCGTCGATGCCGAGGTGGATGCGGACGCCGAGTGCCGGGATCCAGCTGATGTCGGTGGTCGCCTGCATCGTGGCGGGGTGGTCGTGGTCGAAGCCGACGGCCAGGATGATCGCGGCGATGAGCACGGCGCCGGTCACGGTCACACCGTGGCGGAGCACGGCCTGGCCGGGGTTCTTGCCCCTGAGCCCGGGCGGGGCGGGGAGCAGGGCCGCGACGGCGCCGAGGAGCGGGGCGACGACGATGAACGCGAGAAGGAACTGCATCACGGACGGGCTGATATCGATCACGGTCACGACCCCGCGTTGACGTTGGCGAAGACGACGGCGGCGATCGCCAGGACGAGGGAACCGGCGAGCAGGACGCTGAGGTAGGTCTGCACGTTTCCGGTCTGGGCTCGGCGTACGGCGGTGCCGAGGAGCCGGGTGGCTGCGCCCGATCCGTCGACGTAGGTGTCGACGACCGTGCGGTCCAGGAAGCGCACGAGGCGGGCGGCCTGCTGGACGGGCCGGACGAACAGCGCCGTGTACAGGGCGTCGAGGTGGAAGCCCGTGACCGCGTGGCGGTGGAGCGGGCCCAGGAGGACGCGTCCGGGGTCGGCCGGGTCGTCGGCGTCCGCGATGGTGCCGTAGGCGGCGGTGTGGGACGTCATGGACTCGGCTTCGACGAGGGCGGGTTCGGCGCCGGGGTGGGCGGCCACGGCACCGATGGGGGTGCGGGCTGCGAGAGCCGTGGTGTGGCGCCAGGCGGCGTAGGTGACGAGGCCTCCGACGAGGCCGACACCGGTGGAGAGGACGGCCGTGGTGAGGGACGGGGTGAGTGCGTGTCCGTCGAACCAGTCGCCGATCACGCCCGCGGTGAGCCCGAAGGCGATGGTGGGGACGGCCAGGACCCACAGGACGGAGGTCATGGCCACAGGCTGCCTGCCGTGGTCGGGGAGTTCGGCGCCGCGGCCGCGGAAGGCGAGGAGCCAGAGGCGGGTGGCGTAGGCGGCGGTGAGGACGGCGGCGAGCAACCCGGCGACGAGGATCGTCCAGCCCGCGGCGGCGGGAGCGACGGTCCGGTCCCCCATGGCGGTGTGCTCGGCGGCGACGAGGACGGCTTCCTTGGAGAAGAAGCCGGCGAACGGCGGGATGGCGGCGAGCGCGAGGAGGGCGACGGTCATCGTCCAGTAGGCGTCGGGGATCCGGCGCGCGAGACCGCCCATGCGGGACATGGCGGCGAGTGAGTTGGTGCCGGCGGCGTGGATGACGACGCCGGCCGCGAGGAAGAGGACCGCTTTGAACGCACCGTGCGAGATCAGGTGGAAGACGGCGGCACCGCGGTCGGCGACGGCCAGGGCGCCGGTCATGTAGCCGAGCTGGCCGATGGTCGAGTAGGCGAGGACGCGCTTGATGTCGTCCTGGGCGAGGGCGGCGAGTCCGGAGCCGATCATCGTGACGGCCGCCATCGCGGCGAGGACGGTGAGGGCCGCGCCGGAGGCGGCGAAGACGGGGAGCAGCCGGGCCACGAAGTAGATCCCGGCGGCGACCATCGTCGCGGCGTGGATGAGCGCGGAGACGGGGGTGGGGCCGGCCATCGCGTCGGGCAGCCAGGTGTGCAGGGGGAACTGGGCGGACTTCCCGGCGACGCCCGCGAGGAGCAGCAGGGCAATGAGGGTGGGGTGGTCCAGGCCGCCGTTGGTGGCGGCCGCCAGGATCTTGGTGATCCGGAAGCTGCCGGTGTCGGCGGCCAGGGCGAACAGGCCGATCAGGAAGGGGACATCACCGAGCTTGGTGACGAGGAAGGCCTTCAGGGACGCGGCGCGGGCTTCGGGCGTCTCCCAGTAGTGGCCGACCAGGAAGTACGAGCAGATGCCCATGATCTCCCAGCCGACCAGGAGCACCATCAGATCGCCGGAGTAGACGACGAGCAGCATCGCGGAGGTGAAGAGGGAGACCAGGGCCGCGTAGGAGGGGTAGCGGGCGTCGTCGCGGAGGTAGGCCGTGGAGTAGAGCTGTACGCAGGTGGCGACGAGCCCGACGAGGACGGCGACCAGGACCGCGAAGCCGTCCAGGTGCAGGGCCAGGTCGACGGGGACGGACCCGGTGGGGGTGAGCTGGGTCGCGGCGTCGATGGCGCGGCCGCCGCCCTGCCGCACGGCGACGATCACGGCGATGACGGCTGCGGTGAGCGTCGGCAGGATCGCCAGGGGGCGGACGAAGCCCGATGCGGTGCGGCCGAGCGCCAGGCCGGCCACGGCTCCGAGGAAGGGGAGGAGCGGGACGAGGGCGGCGAGGGTCGTCGTGGTCACGAGGTGGCCTCTGCGTTCGTGGTGTTCCTGTTCCCTGCCGCTTCGGCGCGGTCGCCGGAGCCGGCGAAGTCGGTCTCTGCGTCAGCGGTGTCGGTCTCCGCGGTGTCGCGGAGGCGGTCGACGTCGGAGGAGCCGCGGTTGCGGTAGACGGCGAGGACGATCGCGAGGCCGATGCCGATCTCGGCGGCGGCGATGGCGATGGTGAAGAGGGTGAGGGCCTGACCGGAGTGGAGGGTGTCGCGGAGCCAGACGTCGAAGGCGACGAGGTTGAGGTTGACGGCGTTGAGCATCAGCTCGACGGACATCAGGACCAGGATCGCGTTGCGGCGGGCGAGGACACCGTAGAGGCCGGTGCAGAAGAGGAGGGCGGCGAGAACGGCGGGATAGGCGAGGTGCATCAGCTCTGCTCCTCCTTGCCGCGTCGGGCGGCCGGACCCGGGGCGGGCCGGGCCGCGGTGTCAGGCCCGACCGCGGTGTCCGTGTCGTGCTTGCGGGACAGGACGATGGCGCCGACGAGGGCGGCGAGCAGCAGGACGGAGAGCGCCTCGAAGGGGAGGACCCAGTTCCGGAAGAGGAAGGCTCCGGTGACGGCGGTGGAGCCCTGGGCCGGTCCTTCGAGGTCGATCCAGGTGGTGCGGAAGGCGTCCACGACGACCCAGACGAGTGCGGCCGCCGAGGTGAGGGCCACGCCCAGGGCGACCCACCGGTTGCCCGAGTCGGCGTCCGGAGAGCGGCCGATGGGGGCCCGGGTGAGCATCAGGCCGAAGAGGAGGAGGACGACGATGGAACCGACGTAGATCAGTACCTGCACCCAGGCGATGAACTCCGCGGTGAGCAGGAGGTACTCGACGGCCAGTCCGCCGAGCGCCACGACGAGCCAGAGGGCGGCGTGCACCAGTTGCCTGGTCGTGACGGTGATGACGGCGGCGCCGAGGGTGGCGAGGCCGACGAGGACGAACGCGATCTCGACGCCGGTCGGGGAGAGGAAGCCGGGGTGGCCGGCGGCGGCCGCGGCGAGCACGGGGGGTGCGGTGTGCAGCGTCACGGGGTTCCTCCCTTCTCGTCGGGGCCGGGGGTCTTCGTCTCTGGTTCCTGCGCGGCCTGCTGGGCGGCGAGTCTGTCGGCCGTCTTGCGGGCGGCGCCGATCTCCTTCGGCTCCTCCGCCTTGGGGTCGAGCGCGGGCGGCTCCGGCACGGTCCACATCCACTCGCGGAGCTTGTCCCGCTCATGGGTGAGCTCGTGGATGTCCGTCTCCGCGTACTCGAACTCGGGCGACCAGAAGAGGGCGTCGAAGGGGCAGACCTCGATGCAGATACCGCAGTACATGCAGAGGGAGAAGTCGATGGCGAAGCGGTCCAGGACGTTACGGCTGCGCTCGCGTCCGCCGGGGGCGGCGGGCGGCACCGTCTCCTTGTGGGAGTCGATGTAGATGCACCAGTCGGGGCACTCGCGGGCGCAGAGCATGCACACCGTGCAGTTCTCCTCGAACAGCCCGATGACACCGCGGGAGCGGGGCGGGAGTTCGGGCTGGGTGTCGGGGTACTGCGCGGTGACGGTCTTCTTCGTCATCGTGCGCAGGGTGACGGCGAGACCCTTGGCGAGGCCTGATCCGGGGATCGGGGGCATCAGTTGATCGCCACCTTCACGATGCCGGTGAGCGCGATCTGCGCGAGGGCGAGGGGGACGAGGGTGGTCCAGGCGAGCTTCTGCAACTGGTCCTCACGCAGGCGCGGGTAGCTGACGCGCAGCCAGATGACGACGAACGCGAGGAGGGCGGTCTTGAGGAGGGTCCAGAGCCAGCCGAGTCCGTCGGCCCCGAAGGGGCCGTGCCAGCCGCCGAGGAAGAGGACGGTGGTCAGTGCGCAGAGGATGACGATGCCCGCGTACTCGGCTAGGAGGAACAGGGCGAAGCGCAGCCCGGTGTACTCGGTGTACGCGCCGAAGATGATCTCGGAGTCGGCGACCGGCATGTCGAAGGGCGGGCGCTGGAGTTCGGCGAGACCGGCGACGAAGAAGACCAGGGCTCCGACGATCTGCCAGGGCAGCCACCACCACTCGAAGGCGTCGAGGATTCCGGTGAGCGAGACAGTGCCGGCCGCCATGGCGACGGAGGCGGCCGCGAGGAGCATCGGGAGTTCGTAGGAGAGGAGCTGGGCTGCCGTGCGGAGGCCGCCGAGGAGGGAGAACTTGTTGGCCGAGGCCCAGCCGGCCATGAGCGAGCCGAGGACTCCGATGCCCATCACGGCCAGCACGAAGAAGATGCCCGCGTCGATGACCTGGCCCACGGCGCCGTCGCCGGGGCCGATGGGGATGGCCACGAGGACCAGGAGGTACGGGAGGAGGGCGACGGCGGGGGCGAGCTGGAAGACGCGGCGGTCGGCGGCGGCCGGGACCACGTCCTCCTTCTGCGCGAACTTCACGCCGTCCGCGACGAGCTGGGCCCAGCCGTGGAAGCCGCCCGCGTACATGGGGCCCAGGCGGCCCTGCATGTGGGCCATCATCTTGTGCTCGGTCTGGCCCACGAGGAGGGGGGCGACCAGGAACACGACGAAGACGATGGCCAGGCGGAGGGCGACGTCGGACACGTCGTTCACTCGGTATCGCCTCCGGCGGGGTGGGGGTTGTCGGGGTCGGGCTCGGGCTTGGGCTCGGGCGTGGTGGGGGTTGCCTTGTCCGTCGACGCGTCGGGGTCGGGGGTGGGCGCGGTGGGGCCGGCCGATGAGACGTCCGGATCGTCGTACGCCGGTTGGGCGTCGTGCCAGGGGGCGTCCGTCGCACGGGCGCGCTGGCTCGCCGAGCCCTGGGAGGCCGAGCGGGCGCGGCGTGGCGGGCGTCGTGCGTCGGCCTCCGGGGTCCGCTGCTGGCTCGCCGAACCGTCGGACGCGGAGCGGGAGCGGCGCGGGCGTGCCACCGGGGGCGGTACGTCGCCGGCCGATGCGTCTGCGGGGGGCATGTGCGTCGGCGGTGGCTGTACGGCCTCCGGCGAGGCCGCGCCCGACGGTCCGGGCCCGGGAGTACCCGGCTCCGGAGCCTCAGGCACGGGAGCCCCGAGCTCAGGAGCTCCCGGCCCTGAGGGCTCGGGCGGTCCCGTCCGCGGGCGTTGCGCTGCCGAGCCCTCGTTCGCCGCGCGGGTGCGGCGGGGCGGGCGGTCGACGGCCGCCGCTGGGCGGGCTGCACGGCCCGGGCGGGCCGCCGCAGGGGGGAGCTGGCCCTTGAGGGGGCCCCATTCGTTCGGGTCCGGGACGCCGGGGGGAAGCATCGTGCGCCGCTTGGGGCCGCCGTGTTCGGACTCCCCGGGCTCCTTCGCCCCGGGCCAGGCCTTGGCGACCCGGGCGGCCAGGACGAAGTCCTTGCGGAGCGGGTGACCTTCGAAGCCCTCCGGCAGCAGGAGCGGGGCGAGACCGGGGTGACCTTCGAAGGCGACGCCGAACATCTCGTGCGTCTCGCGCTCGTGCCAGGCCGCGCCCGCGTAGACGTCGATCGCGCTGGGCAGGGCGGCCGCGTCGTGCGGGACGGTGGTGCGCAGCATCAGCCGGCGGACCGAGCGGTCGCCGAGAGCCGCGACGTGCGCGCAGACGCGGAAGCCGCTGCCCGGCTCGTCCACGGCGCTGAGCCAGTCGAAGTAGCTGCAGCCGAGTTCGTCGCGGGCGGTCCGCAGCGCGGTGATCCACTCCGTGGCGGGGACGTCGACCGTGAGCAGGTCGTAGGCCGACTCCGCCGTCGCGCCCTCGCCGAAGAGCTCCGCCACGGCGTCCGGCAGCCGGTCGTACGGGTGGTGGGCCTGGTGCTGACGCTCGCTCACGGCCGCTCCTCCCCCGTTGCAGGTGGTGTCGGTGCGGTGACCAGGCCGCTGCGCAGCGCCGCCGTGGAGGGGGCGCCGCCGGGGGGGCCGGTCGCGTACCGCTCCGCCAGGGACTCGCGCGCGATCTTCTCCTGGAGCTTGAGGATGCCCTGGAGCAGCGCCTCGGGCCGGGGCGGGCAGCCGGGTACGTACACATCGACGGGGATGATCTGGTCGACGCCCTTGGTGACGGAGTACGAGTCCCAGTAGGGGCCGCCGCAGTTGGAGCAGGCGCCGAAGGAGATGACGTACTTCGGTTCGGGCATCTGCTCGTAGAGGCGCTTCACCGCCGGGGCCATCTTGTCCGTCACCGTGCCGGAGACGATCATCAGGTCCGCCTGGCGGGGGCCGGGGGCGAAGGGGATCACGCCGAGCCGGATGAAGTCGTGGCGGGCCATGGAGGCGGCGATGAACTCGATGGCGCAGCAGGCCAGTCCGAAGTTGAAGACCCAGAGGCTGTAGCGGCGGCCCCAGTTGAGGACGACCTTCATCGGTTCGGGCGCGAGCCGGGAGAGGACGCCGAGACGCTGGGGTTCCGGGAGGAAGACCGGCTCCGGCGCTGCCACGGTCTGCTGGCCGACTGAGGGCTCGGGCTGCTGTCCTTCGGGGGATGGTCGGCTCGTCAGGCCCATGCGAGGACGCCCTTCTTCCATGCGTAGAGCAGTCCCACGGCGAGGAAGCCGAGGAAGATGAACATTTCCACCAGCGTGGTCGCGCCGTATCCGGGTGCCGCGAAGACCGTGGCCCACGGGAACAGGAAGATGGAGTCGACGGCGAAGATGACGTAGAGGAAGGCGTAGACGTAGTAGCGGACCTGGGTGTGGGCCCAGCCCTCTCCGACCGGGTCGACGCCGCACTCGTACGTCAGAAGCTTCTCCGGCGTCGGGACCACGGGTCGCAGGAGCCGTCCCGCACCGAAGGCGACGGCGACGAACAGGACGCCGACCAGCGCGAGCAGGCCGACCACCGAGTAGCTCTGGAAGTACTCCGAGGCGAGGGCGGTCTGTCGGTGGACCGGCCCGTACGCCAGGTGCGGCACTTCCGGCACGTACGCCACGTTCCTCACGTCCGCCCCTCGTTCCTCGTCGTCCGGCTGTGGGCCCGTCCGTTCCTTGAGGCCCCTCTGTACGCACGGGAGTCTAGGCCCTGATAAACGCACAGTAAGCAGCCGCGTCGCACACAGGTGGGGTTATCCCTACTTCACGCCACCCACGAGCCCCATGGCGTGTGCGGACACGGCCCGGCAGGCTGGTGCCATGACCATGAGCCCTTCCGTACCGGCCCGCGACCGGCTGCCGCCCGCCCGCCTCGCCCTCGACCGGTGGACCTGGCGGGAGATCGCGCACCTGCTGGTCGATCTGCCGATGGCCGTCGCCGGTTTCGTCTACGCGCTCCTCGTGATCGCCGTCGGCGTGGGCCTCTCCGTCACGGTGATCGGACTGCCGGTGCTCGTCAGCGGGTTGCGGGGCGCGCGGTGGCTGGGCGGCGTGGAGCGGGGCCGGGCGCGGTCGTTGCTCGAGGTGCGGATCGAGGAGCCGAGCCGGTTGCCGCGCGGCCGCCGGGACGAGGGGGTCTTCACCTGGCTCTGGTCGGGGCTGAAGGACCCGGTGGGATGGCGTTCGCTGCTCTACGCGTTCATCCGGCTGCCGTGGGGGGTTCTCACGTTCGCGGTGACGCTGGTGAGCCTGATCGTGCTGTGGCCGGTCCTCCCGTTCATCGCCCGCGGGTTGACAACGGCCGACCGGGCGATGGTGCGGGGGCTGTTGTCGCCCTCGGACGAGCTGGAGCGGCGGATCGCGGAGCTGGAGTCGGACCGGGGCGTGGTCGTGGACACCGCCGCCGCCGACCTCCGCCGTATCGAGCGCGACCTTCACGACGGTGCGCAGGCCCGGCTCGTCGCCCTCGCGATGGGGTTGGGTCTGGCGAAGGAGAAGCTCACGGACGATCCGGAAGCGGCCGCGCGGATGGTGGACGAGGCCCACGGTGAGGTGAAGGTCGCCCTTCAGGAGTTGCGCGACCTCGCCCGGGGGATCCATCCCGCCGTCCTCACCGACCGCGGTCTCGACGCCGCCCTCTCCGCCATCGCCTCACGCTGCACCGTCCCCGTCCGGGTGTCGGTGGATCTGCCGGGGCGTCCGGCGGAGGCGATCGAGGGCATCGCGTACTTCACCGTGTCGGAGCTCCTCCAGAACGTCAGCAAGCACAGCGGCGCCCGGTCCGCCTCTGTCGAGGTGTGGCGGGCGGCGGACCGGTTGCTGATCCAGGTCACGGACGACGGTTCGGGCGGCGCGCGGATGGGCGGCGGTACGGGAATGGCGGGGCTGGCCGAGCGGCTGGGGGCCGTGGACGGGCTGTTCGTCCTGGACTCCCCGGTAGGCGGGCCCACGTCCGTCACCGCCGAGCTGCCGTGGCGCGACCGCGCCCCGGCGGACAGCCGGGCCTCCTGAGCGCTCCGACTCCGTACGGGGGTGGGGAAAACCCCCGTACGGATACGGAGACCGGCCACATGGTGCCGGAGAGGGCGGCCCAGCACCCTGGAAGTAGCACGGTTTGAAGCAGCACGGTCCGCGGCGGACGAACACGAGCGCGGAGCAGGGACGCGGAACACCCCGCCGATCGACAGAAGAAACGGAACGGACGGCACTCATGACCACGGCATACGGACCGGACACCCGGGACCACAAGGGATCGGGCATGCGCGGCCACACAGGTCAGGGCGCCGGGCCCCAGGGACAGACCCCGGTGAAGCACGTCCTCCCGATGGCACTGCGGGCGCCTCTGGAGGCGCGCAGCTGGCGCGAGCTGCTCTACGTCCTGCTGAGCCTCCCGCTGAGCACGGTGATGTTCGTCTTCGCGATCACCACGACGTCGGTCAGTGCCGGCCTGCTCATCACCTTCATCGGGGTTCCCCTGCTGGCCGTCGGTCTGGCCGTCTGCCGGGGGTTCGGGGTGATGGAGCGCGCCCGGGCGCGCGGGCTGCTGAAGCTGGACGTGGCGGAGCCCGTGCGGGTGCGGGGGAAGAGCGGCGGCCCGATGTCGTGGATAGGCGCTGTCCTCAAGAGCGGGGTTTCCTGGCGTCACCTTCTTTACGCGCTGCTGCACTTCCCCTGGGCCGTGTTCACGTTCTGCGTGTCGGTGACGTTCTGGACGTACGGCCTGGCGGCCCTGACGTATCCGCTGTGGCACTGGGTCTTCCCGGTGTTCGCGGGCATCGACGGCCTCCAGCTGTACGGGGACCGCACCCACGCGGAGTATCTGGACTCGCCCGTCGAGCTGGCGGCGACGGGCGCGGTGGGTCTGGTGCTGGTGCTGGTGTCGCCGTGGATCGTGCGCGGGCTGGTCTCGGTGGACCGGCTGATGGTGTCCGGTCTGCTGGGCCCGTCCGCGCTCTCCGCCCGGGTCACGGAGCTGGAGTCGGACCGGGGCGTGGTCGTGGACACCGCCGCCGCCGACCTTCGCCGTATAGAACGGGACCTCCACGACGGTGCGCAGGCCCGGCTCGTCGCCCTCGCCATGGACTTGGGTCTGGCGAAGGAGAAGCTCACGGACGATCCCGAGGCGGCCGCGCGGATGGTGGACGAGGCCCACGGTGAGGTGAAGGTCGCCCTTCAGGAGTTGCGCGACCTCGCCCGGGGGATCCACCCCGCCGTCCTCACCGACCGCGGTCTCGACGCCGCCCTCTCCGCCATCGCCTCACGCTGCACCGTCCCCGTCATGGTCGAGGTGGACCTGGACGCCCGGCCCGCGCAGGCCATCGAGGGCATCGCGTACTTCACCGTGTCGGAGCTGTTGCAGAACGTCAGCAAGCACGCCCGGGCGACCCGGGCCACGGTCGATGTGTGGCGGACGTCCGACCGGCTGATGCTGCAGGTCACGGACAACGGGCGGGGCGGCGCGTCCGCCTCGGCCGGCAGCGGGCTGGCCGGGCTGACGGAGCGGCTGGACGCGGTGGACGGGGTCCTGGTGGTGCATTCACCGGCCGGCGGCCCGACGACGGTCACCGCAGAGCTGCCCTGGCGCGGCTGACCACCCCTCGCCCCGCCGCCCATGGATCGGCGTCCCCGCCTCACCGCCCGCCCCTCACCCCGCTGCCCCCCCTTATCCCCGCCCGCCCCTCACCCCGCTGCCCCCTTATCCCCGCCGCCCTCGCGGTCCCCCGTAACCGTTTCCGTGCCGGTGACGGGGTATCCGGCTCTGTGGCCGGATCGGGCACGTTATCCACAGGGCCCCCATCCGCGCCCCGGGCCTGGGATGCTGGGGGCTGTCGGGCGCGGTGCGAACAGAAGCACGGCGACTCAGAGACTCAGGACAGCGGGGGACGCAGCGTCGTGCAGCACGTGGAGAACAGAGTGCGGGTAGTCATCGCCGAGGATTCGGTCCTGCTGCGGGAAGGGCTCACCCGCCTGCTCACCGATCTCGGGCACGACGTGGTCGCGGGAGTGGGCGATGCCGAGGCCCTGCTGAAGACCGTGGCCGACCTCGGGGCGGAGCAGGCACTGCCCGATGTGGTGGTGGCCGATGTGCGGATGCCGCCGACCCACACCGACGAGGGCGTACGGGCGGCGGTGCGGCTGCGAAAGGAGTACCCCGGGATAGGGGTGCTGGTCCTCTCGCAGTACGTGGAGGAGCAGTACGCCACCGAGCTGCTGGCGGGCAGCAGCCGGGGCGTGGGGTACCTCCTCAAGGACCGGGTGGCCGAGGTCCGCGAATTCGTCGACGCGGTCGTACGGGTGGCGCGCGGGGGCACGGCGCTGGACCCGGAGGTGGTGGCGCAGCTGCTGGGCCGCAGCCGCAAGCAGGACGTGCTGACGGGGCTGACGCCGCGCGAGCGAGAGGTCCTGGGCCTGATGGCCGAGGGCCGGACGAACTCGGCGATCGCCCGGCAGCTCGTGGTGAGCGACGGGGCGGTGGAGAAGCACGTCAGCAACATCTTCCAGAAGCTCGGGCTCTCGCCCAGCGACGGGGACCACCGGCGCGTCCTCGCCGTACTGACCTACCTGAACTCCTAGCGATCTGACACCCTGCCAGCCAGTCGCCCGACCCGCCGGTGGGCGCCGGATGAGCACCCGGCGTGCACCCTGTGGATCTCCGCAACGGGTGTCCGGCGAGTCCCCGCCGGGCAGTTCTGGGCGGGAGGGCCTAGCACCAAAGACCTACGAGCAGAGCACTTCCATCCAGTGATCGGAGGGCTTGAGAAAGATGGCAAAACGGGCTAAAAGGGTGTCTCAAAACAGTGTCCACCATATGATCGGCCCCTGGAGGGCGAACCGCACGGACGTAGGGTTGCCTCTGGAGCCGCCGGCTGACCGGACGGTTCCGAACCGCCGCCCCAAGGGAGGTCCAGTTCAGTGACGAGCCAGGTCAGTAGCGCGGCAGAGAAGGCCGATGAGGCCAACGATGCCGTCCTCGGGGGTCAGCGCGCCCCCCTGTCAGGAACGACGGGAACCACCGGCGGCGACGGGAAAGAGGTCCGCCGCCTGGACCGGGTGATCATCCGTTTCGCGGGTGACTCGGGTGACGGGATGCAGCTCACGGGTGACCGGTTCACCTCGGAGACGGCATCGTTCGGCAACGATCTCTCCACCCTGCCGAACTTCCCCGCCGAGATCCGGGCCCCCGCAGGCACCCTGCCAGGGGTTTCTTCCTTCCAGCTCCACTTTGCCGATCATGACATCCTCACCCCCGGCGACGCACCCAACGTCCTGGTCGCGATGAACCCCGCCGCCCTGAAGGCGAACATCGACGACGTGCCGCGCGGCGCCGAGATCATTGTGAACACCGACGAGTTCACCAAGCGCCCGATGGCGAAGGTCGGATATGCGACCAATCCGCTGGAGGACGGGTCTCTGGAGGCGTACAACGTCCACCCGGTGCCGCTGACGACGCTGACGATCGAGGCGCTGAAGGAGTTCGGGCTCTCCCGCAAGGAGGCCGAGCGGTCCAAGAACATGTTCGCGCTCGGGCTGCTGTCGTGGATGTACCACCGGCCGACCGAGGGGACGGAGACGTTCCTGCGGCAGAAGTTCGCGAAGAAGCCGCAGATCGCCGAGGCGAACGTGGCCGCCTTCCGGGCCGGGTGGAATTTCGGCGAGACGACCGAGGACTTCGCCGTCAGTTACGAGGTCGCTCCCGCCTCGCAGGCTTTCCCCACCGGCACCTACCGCAACATCTCGGGGAACCTCGCCCTGTCCTACGGCCTGATCGCCGCCGGGCAGCTGGCGGACCTGCCGCTCTACCTGGGCTCGTACCCGATCACCCCGGCCTCGGACATCCTGCACGAGCTGTCCCGCCACAAGAACTTCGGTGTACGCACCTTCCAGGCCGAGGACGAGATCGCCGGAATCGGGGCGGCGCTGGGCGCCGCGTTCGGCGGGGCGCTGGGGGTGACCACGACCTCGGGGCCGGGTGTGGCGCTGAAGTCGGAGACGATCGGGCTCGCGGTCTCCCTGGAGCTGCCGCTGCTGATCATCGACATCCAGCGCGGCGGCCCCTCCACCGGACTGCCGACCAAGACCGAGCAGGCCGACCTGCTCCAGGCGATGTACGGCAGGAATGGCGAGGCCCCGGTCCCGATCGTGGCCCCGCAGACCCCGGCCGACTGCTTCGACGCCGCGATCGAGGCGGCCCGCATCGCCCTCACGTACCGCACCCCGGTCTTCCTGCTCTCCGACGGCTATATCGCCAACGGCTCAGAGCCGTGGCGCATCCCGGAGACAAGCAGCCTGCCCGACCTCACCACCCCCTTCGCCACCGGCCCGAACCACACCCTGGCCGACGGCACCGAGGTCTTCTGGCCCTACAAGCGCGACCCGCAGACCCTGGCCCGCCCCTGGGCGATCCCCGGCACGCCCGGCCTCGAGCACCGCATCGGCGGCATCGAGAAGCAGGACGGCACCGGCAACATCTCCTACGACCCGGCCAACCACGACCTGATGGTCCGCACCCGCCAGGCGAAGGTCGACAACATCGAGGTCCCCGACCTCGTCGTCGACGACCCCGCCGGAGCGGCGACGCTGGTGCTCGGCTGGGGTTCGACGTACGGGCCGATCACCGCCGCCGTCCGCCGGCTCCGCGCCGCCGGGCAGCCCATCGCCCAGGCCCACCTCAGACATCTCAACCCCTTCCCGGAAAATCTCGGCGAGGTGCTGAAGGGTTACGACAAGGTCGTCGTCCCGGAGATGAACCTCGGTCAGCTCGCGATGCTGCTGCGGGCGAAGTATCTGGTGGACGCCCACAGCTACAACCAGGTCAACGGGATGCCGTTCAAGGCCGAGCAGCTCGCCACAGCTCTCAAGGAGGCCATCGATGCCTGACACCCAGGAACTGCGGCACAACGAACTGCTGCAGCTGGTGCCCAAGGCCGAGGCGAAACAGTCCATGAAGGACTTCAAGTCCGACCAGGAGGTGCGCTGGTGCCCCGGCTGCGGCGACTACGCCGTCCTCGCCGCGGTGCAGGGGTTCATGCCGGAGCTGGGGCTGGCCAAGGAGAACATCACCTTCGTCTCCGGCATCGGCTGCTCCTCCCGCTTCCCGTACTACATGAACACCTACGGGATGCACTCCATCCACGGCCGCGCCCCCTCCATCGCCACCGGGCTCGCCACCTCCCGCCGCGATCTGTCGGTCTGGGTGGTCACCGGTGACGGCGACGCGCTCTCCATCGGCGGCAACCACCTCATCCACGCCCTGCGCCGCAACGTCAACCTGAAGATTCTGCTCTTCAACAACCGGATCTACGGGCTGACCAAGGGCCAGTACAGCCCCACCTCCGAGATCGGCAAGATCACCAAGTCGACGCCGATGGGTTCGCTCGACGCGCCCTTCAACCCGGTGTCCCTCGCCCTCGGCGCGGAGGCCTCGTTCGTGGCGCGCACGGTCGACTCCGACCGCAAGCACCTCACCAGCGTGCTGCGCGCGGCGGCCGAGCATCCGGGTACAGCGCTGGTGGAGATCTACCAGAACTGCAACATCTTCAACGACGGAGCCTTCGAGGTACTCAAGGACAAGGAGCAGGCCGCCGAGGCCGTCATCCGCCTCGAACACGGGCAGCCGATCCTCTTCGGCGCCGACGGCTCCAAGGGCGTGGTCCGCAACCAGGCCACCGGTGACCTGGAGGTCGTCGCCGTCACCGACGAGAACCGCTCCCAGGTCCTCGTCCACGACGCCCACGCCGACTCCCCCACGACGGCGTTCGCCCTGTCCCGGCTCGCCGACGCCGACACCCTGCACCACACCCCCATCGGGGTGCTGCGCAGTGTCCAGCGGCCCGTCTACGACACCCTGATGTCCGACCAGGTGGAAGCCGCCGTGGAGCGCGACGGCAAGGGCGATCTCGGCGCGCTCCTCGCCGGGTCCGACACCTGGACCGTCGTCGGCTGACAAGCCGCAGCCACCGGAAGCAGGCCCGGGCCCGATCCCCCGAACAGGAGGATCAGGTCCGGGCCTCGTCGTACGCCTCGCGCGCCGCCTGCACCGCGTCCACCTGGCGTTCGGTCCAGCGGGCGAGCGCCCACACCTGTTCGGCGGCCTCGGTGCCGAGCGGGGTCAGCGAGTAGTCCACGCGGGGCGGGATCACCGGCTGCGCGTCCCGGTGGACGAAGCCGTCGCGCTCCAGCGTCCGGAGGGTCTGGGCCAGCATCTTCTCGCTGACCCCGCCGATCGTGCGGCACAGCTCACTGAAGCGGTACGAGCGCTCCAGCAGGGCCGCCAGGACGA
Organism: Streptomyces sp. NPDC006261; assembly: GCF_040613515.1. Classification (NCBI taxonomy): domain Bacteria; kingdom Bacillati; phylum Actinomycetota; class Actinomycetes; order Kitasatosporales; family Streptomycetaceae; genus Streptomyces; species Streptomyces sp. NPDC006261. The sequence goes on along the minus strand of NZ_JBEXSI010000008.1, from coordinate 93,260 downwards.
GGACGCCCCAGCGGCTCGTCACATGCTCCAGCACCAGGCGTGACGGGCACATCGGCTGGTTGACGTCCTGCACGGGCTTCGGCAGGCCTGCCAGGCCGACCGGGCCCGCTCCCGCACCGTTCTCACTGACTCCCATGCGGGTACCTTACTTCAAAGTGGGTACTTTCAATTAGTTAGCGTCTGCCTTACGCTCGGCCGGGAAGGCAACCGCAGACAGCACCCGCGAAACAGGAGCCCCCCCATGAGCATCGTCGTCACCGGAGCCACCGGAGAACTCGGCCGTCTCGTCATCGACGAACTGCTGGCCACGGTCCCGGCCGGCGAGATCGTCGCGGTCGTCCGCAACAAGGAGAAGGCCGCCGCACTCGCCGCCCGGGGCGTCGAGCTCCGTATCGCCGACTACGACCACCCCGAGACCCTCGCCGAGGCCTTCCGGGCCGGCGACCGGGTGCTGCTGATCTCCGGCAGCGAAGTGGGCAAGCGGGTCGCGCAGCACACCGCGCTCATCGAGGCGGCCAAGGCGGCGGACGTGGCCCAGCTGGCGTACACGGGCATCCTCGGCGGACCGGACGCGGACTTCCTGCTGGCCGACGAGCACAAGGCCACCGAGCAGCTGATCCTGGACTCCGGGCTGCCGTACACCTTCCTGCGCAACGGCTGGTACACGGAGAACCACACCGCCAACCTCGCCCCCGTCCTGGAGCACGGCGCGGTCGTCGCCAACGCGGGCGCGGGCCGGATCGCCTCCGCCGCCCGGGCCGACTACGCCGCCGCGGCGGTGGCCGTGGTGACCGGCGAGGGCCACCTCGGCAAGGCCTACGAGCTGAGCGGCGACACGGCCTGGTCGCTCGCCGAGTACGCGGCCCTGCTGTCCGAGGTGACCGGCAAGGAGATCACGTACAAGCAGGTCCCGGCCGCCGTGCACCAGGAGATCCTGGTCGGCGCGGGCCTGCCCGAGGGGTTCGCCGCGATCCTCACCGACGTGGACGAGGCCATCGCGCGCGGGCTGCTCGCGGGGACGAGCGGTGACCTGGCCCGGCTGACCGGCCGCCCGACCACCCCCCTGGCCACGACCGTTCGCGCGGCTCTCTCCGGCGCCTGACCCCCTGACCCGCACACCGGGTCGCGTGTCATGAGTGTCTACCTGAAACGGCTATGACACGAGGACCTTCCGGCGTTACCGTCATCCCGTCGGGCAGACGCGCCGGCACAGGTAGTCCGGGAGGGGCCCGTGAAGGGGAAGAACGAACAGCGGGCCGGCCTGCTGTACGGAGTCGGCGCGTACGGGATGTGGGGCATCGTCCCCCTCTTCTGGCCGCTGCTGAAGCCGTCCGGGGCGATCGAGATCCTCGCCCACCGCATGGTCTGGTCGCTGGCCGTCGTCGGGATCGCCCTGCTCGTGATCCGGCGCTGGGCCTGGATCGGCGAGCTGGCCCGCGACCCGCGCAAGCTGGGGCTGATATCGGTGGCGGCGGCGACCATCACCGTCAACTGGGGCCTCTACATCTGGGCCGTGAACAACGGCCAGGTCGTCGAGGCCTCGCTCGGCTACTTCATCAACCCGCTGGTCACCATCGCCATGGGCGTCCTCCTGCTCGGCGAGCGGCTCCGGCCGGTGCAGTGGGTCGCGGTCGCCACCGGCCTGGCCGCCGTACTCGTCCTGGCGATCGGGTACGGGCGGCCGCCGTGGGTCTCGCTGATCCTGGCGTTCTCCTTCGCCACGTACGGCCTGGTGAAGAAGAAGGTCAACATGGGCGGCCTGGAGTCGCTGGCCGCCGAGACCGCCGTCCTGTTCCTGCCCGCACTCGGCTTCCTGCTCTGGCTGGCGGCCACCGGCGCGTCGACGTTCACGGCCGGGGGCGCGGGCCACGGGGCGCTGCTCGCCGCGACGGGCATCGTCACGGCGGTCCCGCTGATCTGCTTCGGCGCGGCGGCGATCCGGGTGCCGCTGTCGACCCTGGGGCTGCTGCAGTACCTGGCGCCGGTCTTCCAGTTCGTCCTGGGCATCGTCTACTTCCACGAGGAGATGCCGCCGGAGCGGTGGGCCGGGTTCGCGCTGGTCTGGCTGGCCCTCTCCCTTCTGACCTGGGACGCCCTGCGCAACGCCCGCCGCAACCGGGTCCTGGCGGCGAAGCTGCTGGTGACAGCTGCGGCGGCCCCCGCGCCTACGAGCCCGCAGACCGCGACCCCCGCATTCGAGGCCCCGGAGACCGCGACCCAACAAAAGATTACCTAGTTGCTTTTATTACTCGGTTACGTTTTCCTGTCGGCTATGACGGAACGTGACCGAGCAGCAGCCATGACCGACGACGTACTCATCGTGGGCGCGGGCCCCACCGGCCTGACCCTGGCTCTCGACCTGGCCCGGCGGGGCTCCGCCGTACGCATCGTGGACAGGTCCCCCGCCCACCCCCGCACCTCGCGCGCCAAGGGCCCCAACCCCCGGTCGCTGGAGATCCTGGCGGACCTCGGGGTGGTGGACGAGGTGCTGGCCGCCGGTTCGGCGCCGCTGCCCATGCGCGTGTACCGCGACCACCGCCCGGTCACCGAGACCGACCCGTGGGCGGACGCGGCCCCGACGTCGGCCGCACGGTTCGACCGGCCGTGGCTGATCGCCCAGTGGCGGCTGGAGGAGATCCTGCGCACCCGGCTGGCCGGTCACGGCGTCCACGTCGAGCTGGGCCGCGAGGTCGTGGGCCTGGTGGAGGGGGCGGGCGGGGAGCACGTGGACGTGATGTTCGCGGAGGGCCGGGCGACGCGGGCGCGGTACGTCGTCGGGTGCGACGGCGCCCACAGCTCCGTACGCGAACTGCTCGGGATCACGTTCGACGGGACGACCGCCGATGACCAGGTGATGGTCACCGGCGATGTGGAGCTGGACCACGAGGACCTGGGGCGGGACCGGTGGCACCAGTGGTTCGACGAGGACGGGGCCGTCATGCTCTGCCCCGTTCCCGGCACGCGGACGGGGTGGTGGTTTCAGGCCGGGCCCGAGCGGGACGAGGAGGGCCGGCCGCTCACGCCCTCCCTCGACGGCTTCCGGCGGCTGCTCACCCGGCACACCGGACTGCCGGGCCACCACCTGACCCGGGCCGAGCTGCTGTCGACGTACCGGGTGAACGTCCGCATGGCCGACCGCTACCGGGTGGGCCGGGCCCTCCTCGCCGGAGACGCGGTCCATGTGCACGCCATCGCGGGCGGGCTCGGGATGAACACCGGGATCCAGGATGCGTTCAACCTGGGCTGGAAGCTGGGCCAGGTGCTCGCCGGGCACGCGGACGCGGGGCTGCTGAACACGTACGAGGAGGAGCGGCTGCCGGTCGCCGCCTGGACGCTCGACCTGACGTCGGACCGGCTGCGGACCACTCTGGAGGCGATCCGCAGGCCGGGCGGGAGTCTGGGTTCCGCGATGACCCAGGAGACGGCGGGACTCGGCATCGGCTACCGGTGGAGCAGCCTGGCGGGTACGGCACCCGGCGCACCGGTCACCGGCCCGTACGCCGGGGACCGGGCCCCCGACGCCCCCTGCCGGAACGCCGCGACCGGGGAGCGCACGCACCTGTACGGCACCTTCGCGGGCCCGCACACCACCGTCCTCGGCTTCGGCCCCGCGAGCGCGGCGGTGCTGCGGGAGGTGGCGGCCGGATACGGGGAGGGCGCCGGGGTCCGCACCTGCCGGGTGTACGGGGCCCACGAGGACCACGGCGCGGCGGAGCCCGGTGCGGTGATCGACGACCAGGGACATGCGGCGGCCGCGTACGGCATCGATGCAGGTGGAGGCGGTCTCGCCGTCATCCGGCCCGACCACCACCTGGGGGCCGTGGCTCCGGCCGGCGACCCCGGTTCGGTACGGGAGTACCTGGGGCTGGCGCATGGAGCACCCGGCACGGTGGACGCGATGCGATAAGGCTGATTGAGTGCCCGGATGGGGACAGTCCTGGGCGGGATGAGGAACGTGCGGTGGCACGAGCTGCAGCACGCGTACGGCTCCGCGTCCCAGGTTCCCGGCATGCTGTCGCGGATCGCCTGGGGTGACGGCCCGACCGCCCATGACGCCCTGAGGGACCTGGATCAGTGGATCGGCGCCCCGGCCGTGTTCGACGCGACGGTGGCAGCGGTGCCGTTCCTGTGGGAGCTGGCGGCGACGGAGACGGTCAAGGACCGGGCGGGCGTGCTGGACCTGCTCGCCTCGATCCTCGCCGCCGGCCGCGCCCAGCACCCCGAGTGGACGCGCGCGGCGCACGAAGCGGTGGCGGAGGGCCGCCCGACGGCGGCCCGGCTGGCCGCGGGCGCCTCGTCAGCGCGGGAGCAGGCCGTACGGGAGGCCGCCGCGCGCCTGCTGGCCGCGACGGACGGGCACACCTGCGCGGCCTGCCTCCCGCGCACGGACTGAAGTCGGGCTGCGATCACCGGCGGACCACCGGGCGGCCTCAAATGCACGGGGGCCAAGGGGAGTTCAAGAGTTCGCCAAGACTTGGCCGACGCAAAGGGCCGGTGACGACAGCGGAGTTACGGTCCGTGCGTGAAAATGACCCCACATGATCAAAACCGGGTGGCCACCAGCCGCCGCGCCCTGCTCCGCGCCTCCGTCGCCACCGCCGCGGTAGCCGCTGGAACCGGCCTCGTCACCGGCGCCTCCCCGGCCGGAGCCACCACCCTCCAACGCCCCTCCCCCAGACCTGACACCCCCGCCGCCGCGCTGACGGAGCTCTCGACGGGCAACCGGCGGTGGCGCACCCTGCACCAGCGGCACCCGCACGAGGCGCGCCCGCTGCGTCAGTCGCTGGTCTCCGGCCAGCACCCGTTCGCCCTCATCCTCGGCTGCATCGATTCCCGCGTACCGCCGGAGCTGGTCTTCGACCAGGGGCTCGGCGACCTGATGACCGTGCGCTCCGCCGGTGAGGTCCTCGACGAGGCAGTCCTCGGGAGCATCGCCTACGGCGTCCTGGAGCTCGGCATCCCCCTGGTCGTGGTCCTCGGTCACCAGGCGTGCGGGGCGGTCGCCGCCGCCGTGGAGGCGGAGGAGACGGGGGCGTCGCTGCCCGCCCACATCCAGTACATAGCCGACCAGATCAAGCCCGCGATCGACCACGACCACCACGGCGCCGCACGGGTGGACGCGACGATCGACGCGCAGGTACGGATGGTCCGTTCACGCCTGTCGCATGAGGCCGATCTCGCCGCCGAGGTGAACGCGGGAAAGCTGGCGATCGTCGGCGCACGCTACGAACTGAGCACGCAGTTGGTGCACCGGGTGCGATGACCCGGCCGATGCCCCCCCCCAGATCAGATCAGCTCGGCCACCACCCGGTCCATCACACCCTTCCAGTACGTACGCCGCTCCTCCCGCTCCTCCGCGCCGAGCCAGAGGGCGACACCCTCCGGTCCGGTGATGAACTCCCATACGGCCTGCGGCGGTTGCTGGATCGTGCGGGAGACACCGATCTCCCAGCCCGCGTCCTGAGTGAGTCCGGTGGGCATGGCGGGGACCGCTCCTGTCCGTTGTCGTCGGCTCAGTCGTCGACGGTGGTCAGCCGGGCGCGGTGGGCCCGGACCTTGTGGCGGTTTCCGCACCGCTCCATCGAGCACCAGCGCCGCCTGCCGGGCCGCGAGGTGTCGACGAACAGCAGGCGGCAGTCGTCGGCGCCGCACGTACGGACCCGGTGGGCGCAGGCCCCCGTGAACAGGTCGACGGCGTCCCGCGCGACGGTGGAGAGCAGCGCGGTCCCGGCCGCGCCCGCCGCCCACTCCCGCGCCCCCTCGGCGGTCAGCCGGGCGGTCAGGGGCGGGTGCGCCGCCGCGTCGTTCACGGTGGCAAGGTCGCCCGGCGCGGGCGGCAGCGCGGCCACACGGGCCTCCGCCAGCCGCCAGAGCGCGTCGCGCAGACGGCGCGCGGCCGCCACCTCGGCCGGGCTCACGGCGAGGTCCAGCCCGCCGGGCAACCGGCTCTCCGCCGCCCAGCGCACCAGGTCATCGGGGCCGTGCAGCACCTCGAAGTGCGCGAGGGGCCCGGGTCCACCGGTCGGCAGGAGCTCCAGACACAGGGCGCCCGGGTCGAACCGGAACGAGCTGCCGTCCGGATGAACCAGCAGCATCCCGGGGGGCGCATGCCGTCCCGGCGTGTCCATTGCGCTCGCACTCATGTAACCACTATAAACGGTTTCCATGACTCGCACACTGTCCTGGAAGCTCGTCATCGACAGCGCCGACCCGCACGCCCAGGCCGGATTCTGGGCCGAGACCCTCGGCTATCTGATCGAGGACAACAGCACTCTGGTCGAGCAGCTCCTCGCCGCCGGAGCCGTCCCCGAGGCCGTCACCACCCACGTCCACGGCCGCCGCGCCTGGCGCGACCTCGCGGCGGCCCGGCACCCGGACGACCCGTACGACGGGACGAGCGGTACGGGACTGGGGCGGCGGCTGCTGTTCCAGCGCGTGCCGGAGCCGAAGACGGTCAAGAACCGGCTGCACATCGACGTGCACACGGCCCCGGGCGCACGCGACGCGCAGGCGGAACGACTGGTGGAGCTGGGCGCGCGCATCCTTCACGCGGTCGACGAACCGGGCGGGAGCTGGCTCGTACTCGCGGACCCCGAAGGCAACGAGTTCTGCGTGAACTGAAGGGTTCCGCGCAGGCATGAAGGGCCGCATACCCGCGAGCCCTGGCGCCGTGTCGCACGGTATGACGCAAGGGGCCAGACTGAAGGGGAGGGGCCTTCCCTCGTGTCCCTCGGAAGGTGAGGGAGGAATGATGACTGCCACCACCCGGAAGGACACCCCTGTCGCCATCGCAGGTGACGGAGTGGAGCTGCGCCTCCAGGACGTCGGCGGACACATGTCGGTCGCCTTCGTGCGTTTTCCCGAGGGCACCGACATGAGCCCGGCCCTCAAGGGCCTGGCCGGCGACCTCTGCCCGTGCCCGCACTGGGGCTATCTGTTCAAGGGGCGGCTGAAGATGCGGACGCCGGACGGCGACGAGTTCTACGAGGCGGGTGAGGCCTTCTACTGGCCGCCCGGCCACGCCCCGGTGGCACTCGAGGACTGCGAGTACGTCGACTTCTCGCCGACCGAGGAGTTCAACGAAGTGATCGGGCACATCAAGAAGCAAGGGGAATGACGGGCTCCCCGAAGGCCGAAGGCCAACCGCCCGCCCCTTCCACGGGGGACAGATCCGGAGGCAGCGTCAGGCATATCCCGGCGACGGAAAATGGTCGCACATCCGCAACCGTCCGCGACTCCAGGAATGACACCACCGGCCCGGTCCCGACCGTCCCCGCCACCGCGTGCACGGCGTTCGTCGCGGGCGTCCGCGCCGGGGAGCTCCGCGCCGTCCGAGCAGCCGCCCGGCCGCGCGACGGCCTGGCCGAAAAGCCCCGCCGCACCTGTGCGGTGGGGCTTCTCCATCGGTTCACGCCCTACGTGCTGATCGTCCGCGCTCGCACCCGGCGGGCCGGGCCGCACCCGCCGGCGGGCCGAGAGCCGGGCCGCTGACCCGGCGGCTCTCCCCCGTACGCGAACCGCCTACCGGATCCTCCCCTCCCGCGCAAGCGGCCGTCCGGGCCCTTCTAGGCTGGGGCCCATGCCCACGCCACCCGCATATGCCCTCGTCGCCACCGACCTGGACGGCACCTTGCTGCGCCCGGACGACACCGTCAGCGCCCGCTCCCGCGCCGCACTCGCCCTCGCCGTCTCCGCCGGGGGACGGCACCTGATCGTCACCGGGCGACCGGTTCCCGGGATACGGGCGCTGCTCGCGGATCTCGCCTACACCGGGCTCGTCGTGTGCGGCCAGGGCACGCAGCTGTACGACGCCGACAGCGCACGGCTCCTGCGCTCCGTCACCCTGGACCGGGAGGCCGCCGACACCGCGCTCGGCAAGATCGAGGCGGAGGTCGGGGCGGTGTTCGCGGCCGTGGACCAGGACGGGGTGGACGGCGTCACCCTGATCGAGAACGGCTACCGGATGCCGAACCCGGCGCTCCCCGCCCTCTGCGTGGGCTCCCGGGGCGCCCTGTGGGAGCGGCCGGTCATCAAGGTGCTGGTCCGCCATCCGGAGCTCGGCGACGACGCGCTGGCCGCCGCCGCGCGCGGGGCGGTGGGCGACCTGGCCGGCGTCACCATGGCGGGGCCCGGCACCGTCGAGCTGGCTCCGTACGGGGTGGACAAGGGGACCGGGCTCGCGGCGGTGGCCGAGCTGCTGGGGATCGGGGCGGAGAGGACGGTCGCGTTCGGGGACATGCCCAACGACCTGCCGATGTTCCGCCGTTCCGGCCACCGGGTGGCGATGGGCAACGCGCATCCGGAGCTGCGGGCGGCGGCGGACGAGGTGACCTCGACGAACGCGGAGGACGGGGTGGCGGAGGTGCTGGAGCGGCTGTTCGGCTGAGCGGCCGCCGCCGGGGACCGCGCGGCGTAGCGCCAGCCCGTCAGTGCGTGCCGCTCCCCGGGAGCTCCTGTTCCGTCCACAGCACCTTGCCGTCGGGACCGTGGCGGGCTCCCCAGTGGGTGGCGAGGCGGGAGACGATGAACAGGCCCCGGCCGCCCTCGTCGACCGTGCGGGCGTGGCGCAGGTGCGGGGAGGCCGTGGAGCCGTCGTGGACCTCGCAGGTGAGGGTGGCGTCCAGCAGGAGGCGCAGGCGGAGCGGCGGGGTTCCGTAGCGGACCGCGTTGGTGACCAGCTCGCTGACGATCAGCTCGGTCGAGTCGACGGTGTCCTCGTCGAGCCCCCAGCCCTGGAGCCGGGCGCGTACGAGCAGGCGCGCGGTCGCGGGGGTCGTGCGTTCCTGGGCGAGGTCCCAGGTGGCGACCCGGTGGTCGGAGACCGTACCCGTACGGGCCAGGAGCAGCGCCGCCCCAGCGGAACGGGTGTCGTCGGGGAGGGTGTACACGATGTCGTCGCCCAGTTGCCGCAGGCTGCGGCCGGGGTGGGCCAGGGTCCGCGTGATGCGCTCCTCGGCGCGCTCGTCGGCGAGCAGTTCGGCCGTGCAGAACGCGAGGACGCTGCCCTCCTCCAGGGTGACCGCGGCGGGGGCGAAGAGGGCGCTGTCGGCGGCGAAGAGGCCCGGGCCCTCGGGGACGTCCAGGGAAACGACCCGGCCGTCGGCGCCGACGATCAGGGGCGCGGGGTGCCCGGCCCGGGCGATGGTGCAGGTCCGGGTGAACGGGTCGTAGACCCCGTACACGCATCCCGCCCGCAGCGGTTCGCCGTGGAGGGAGTCGCTCGGGGGCAGGGCCGCGCGTTCGTGGGCGAGGCGGTCGGCGGTCTCCTTGAGGCGGGCCAGTACCTCCTCCGGTTCCAGGTCGAGGCCGGCCAGTGCCTGGATCACCGTACGGAGCTGGCCCATGGCGATCGCCGACTGGAGCCCCTCCCCCGCGACCCCGCCGACGACGAGTGCCGTACGGGCTCCGGAGAGCGCGATCGTGTCGAACCAGCAGCCGCTGTCCCGGCCGGGCAGCAGCACATGGGCGGTCTCCACGGCGGCCTGGTGCCGTTCGGCCTGCGAGAGGAGGCGGCGCTGGACGGTGGAGGCGACGACGTGCTCGCGCTCGTACCGGCGGGCGTTCTCGATGGCGAGGGCCGCGCGGGTGGCCGCCGCACCGGCCAGGGAGACGTCCTCCTCGTCGAACGGCTCGGCGGCCCGGCAGCGGTAGAGGCTGACCACGCCGAGGACGGCGCCCCGCAGGGTGAGGGGCACGACGATGAGGGAGTGCGCGCCCGCCTCCGCGATGGCCCGGGCGCCGTCCGGGTCGGCGGCCAGCCACGGGGTGTCGGCGGCGAGCGGGACGAGCCGGGGCCGCAGGTCCGTGACGGCGCGCGCGTACGGCGTGCGGGGAGGGAGGCGGCGGGTTCCGCCGACCGGGCAGGCCCCGGCCGGCTCATCGCCCCGGACGGTGTCGCAGCGGCCGGCCGCCGCGCAGCGCAGCGGGGTGTCGGGCGGCAGGGGGCCGACCGGAGGGTTCGCTCCGCGCAGGACCTCGTCCACCACCTCGATGACGGCGAGGTCGGCGAAGCCCGGCACCAGCGCGTCGACGAAGGCCCGGCAGGTGGTGGCCACGTCCAGGGAACCGCCGACCGCGTCGCGCACGGCGGCCAGCGCGGTCTCCCTGGCACGGGCCCGCTCCCGCTCGGTGACGTCGACGACCGCGCTCAGCAGCCCGATGGCGGGGCCGTCGGAACCGTCCGGACCGTCGAGGCGGTAGGCGGAGACCAGAAAGATCCGGTCACCGGGGACGTGGCGGAACCGGCCGCGTACCAGATGCTCGCGTACGGGCCCCTCACCTGAGAGGACGCGTTTCATGAGCTGCTCGGACCCGTGCGGGTCGTCGAGCCGGAACGCCTCGGTGAAGCGGAGCCCGATGTACTCCTCGGTCCCGACGCCTTCGACGAGGGAGTTGGCGCGGACGAGCCTGAGCTGCGGGTCGAGCACGAGGAGGCCTACGGCGGACTGGGCGAAGAGGGTCTTGAGCAGGGCATCGTCCAGGCCGCCCGGAGGGGTTCCGGATCCCGCCGGGGTTTCGGTATACGACACGGCTCCACCTGCCCCTCAGGCTCCGGCGCACCGCTGCCCCGGAGCACCGGCACGTGCCGGAACAGCATCACCCGCCACGGCCGGAGCGGCCACCGGTGGGCGGCAGGGGTGTGACGCGTGACCTCCGCGAGCGTGCGTGCCGATCACGGCCACCCCTGCCCGAGCGGAAAGGCGCCCTCGTCCATACGCGGGATCTTCACCGCGGCCGTCCCCACCCGGCCGAGCACCCGGGAACTCCGCGCCCGGGGCAGGGCAGTCACCGCTCCCGACACCTTGACCACGCTCATCGCACACATCATCGGCGCACCTCATTGGCAGCCGACGAACGCGCAGCTGACGAAGGGGCCCGCGCATCAGGATCAACGGACGCAAGGACGCTGTCCGGGGCGGGGCGGACGGTGGCCGACCGTGGGGTAAGGGCTTGCGCCGGGCGCGGGCAGGCCGCTGCGCCATACTGAACCGCCGGAACACAAGGGGGCGTACAGCGCATGGAGACGGAGTACGGGGCGGACGGCCGCAGGCTGCCGGAACGTATCGGCGGGTACGCGGTGGAACGGGAGCTGGGCGCCGGCGGCATGGGCACCGTCTATCTGGCGCGTTCGCGCGGCGGGCGTGCGGTGGCCGTGAAGGTGGCGCGCCCGGAGCTCGCGAGCGACCCGCACTTCCGGGAGCGGTTCCGCGCCGAGGTGGCGGCGGCGCGGAGCGTGGGCGGCTTCCACACGGCCCCCGTGGTGGACGCGGACCCGGCGGCTCCCGCGCCCTGGCTGGCCACGGCTTACGTTCCCGGGCCCACGCTCGCCGCGCTGCTGCAGGCCGAGGGGCCGATGGACGAGGCGGGGCTGCGGCAGCTGGGTGCGGCGCTCGCCGAGGCGCTCGCGGCGATCCACGGCTGCGGGCTGGTGCACCGCGACCTGAAGCCCGGCAACATCATCATGGCCCCGGACGGCCCTCGCGTCCTGGACTTCGGCATCGCGCGGGCGCTGGAATCGACCCGCCTCACGGCCACCGGCACGGCCTTCGGGACGCCGGGGTTCCTGGCACCCGAGCAGGCTCAGGGCCTGGAGGTCGGTGGCGCGGCCGACGTGTTCGCGCTGGGCGCCGTTCTCGTCGCGGCGGCGGGCGGCAGTGCGTTCGGGGCGGGCACGCCGATGGGCCTGATGTACCGGTCGGTGCACGAGCCGCCGGACCTCGCCGCGGTGCCGGAGGGGCTGCGGCCGGTACTGACGGCGTGCCTGGCGAAGGAGCCGGACCAGCGGCCCACACCGGAGGAGCTGCTGGACCTGTTCGCACCGGACACCGTGCCGTACCCGCCCACCGTGGTGCGCTCCCCCACCGTCGTGCACACCCCCGCCGTGGTGCCCTCTCCCAGCGTGGCGGCGCCACCGCCGCCGCCCCCGCCGCCTTCGTACGCGCCGTCCAACGCCCTCCTGCCGCACCAGGCACCGACCGAGACCGCGTCGACGGTCGACGCACCGGCCGAGGTACCGGGCGACGCCGACCTCACGTTCGTGGCGGTCGGCCCGGAGAGTTCCCTCCTCGTCGACTCCGTGGGCGTCACGCTCGGCCCGGCGGGCGCGGAGGTGCAGTTCGACTGGGCCGGGATCCGCACCGTCTGGTACGCGGCCGAGGGGCCCAAGCACCTCAGGGTCGTCGTCCACCCGCACCACGGCGCCCCCTACCCCTGCCTCCTCGCGGCCCGCAGGCGGGCCCGCCTCCAGGAGTGGCTGGAGGATCTGCCGCTGATCCCGGAGTGCTTCACGTAGACCGCGTTCGCGTAGACCGAGCCGGAGGCCGGTTGACGCCGCCTAGTGCCCCGGCGCCCCCAGCGCGCGCAGCACATGGGCCACGAGGGCGGCGATCGTCTCCTCGTCGTGGACCGGTTTGCGCAGGAGGTGGCGGTAGTAGAGGGGTCCGTACAGCATCTCCACGGCCAGCGGGAGGTTCGCGCCGGGCGGGATCTGGCCCTGGTCCTGGGCGCTGCGCAGCCGGGCCACCGCCTGCTCCACGCGCGGGTCGACCAGCTGGTCCTTCAGCGCCTGCGCGAGGACGTCGTCGCGGTGGAGCTCGGAGAGGATGCCCGCGTAGGCCGGGCCGAAGGGCGGCACGGTGAGCAGCTTCACCGCGCCCGCCAGGTGGGTGCGCAGGTCCGCGCCGATGTCACCGGTGTCCACGAACGGGGTGGCGTCCACCAGCGCGTCCGTGAACGCCTCCAGCAGGACCGCCCCTTTTGACGGCCACCAGCGGTAGATCGTCTTCTTGCTGACACCGGCGCGGGCCGCTATGGCCTCCACCGTGACGCGCCCGTACCCCTTCTCCGTGCAGAGGTCGAGCGCGGCCTGCAGCGTCGCGCGGCGTGATCTCTCGCTGCGGCGCGGGCTACTGGGCGGTGTGATCATTCGGTGAGCATAGGGGTGTTTCAGCCATTCCTTGTTGACAGGCCGTCGTCACAGGCCGAACAATACCCAAGCGGAAACGGAACGTACCGTGTCGTGTCGTTCCCACCCTCCGCACCGTTCGTGCCGTTCGTGCCGCGACGAGCCGATCGGGGGACGGCTCGCCCGGCCGACGGTATGGACGACCGATCACCGCTCCGATCAGGCCACCGGACGACCGCCCCCGCCTGGGTCAGGCCGTGATGTCCTTCGCCGTGAAGCGGGCCCAGGCCGCCGAGCCGAACACCGCCGCGTACAGGCCCTGGAGTTGGAAGTTCCTGCTGAGCTCGTCCCAGTGGACCGGCTCGCGCAGGACGTCCGCGAAGGACATCCAGTAGTGCGTGAACAGGTAGGGGTGGATGCCGCTCAGCTGCGGGACGCTGTCCAGGATCTGCACCGTGATCAGCAGCCCGACCGTCGCCGCCATCGCCCCGATCCCGCTGTTGGTCAGCGTCGAGACGAACAGGCCGAGCGCGGCGAACCCGACCAGTGAGGCCGCGACGACCGCCGCGGTCAGCGCGGCCCGCACCAGGCCCTCGCCGAAGCTGATCCGGGTCCCGGAGATCGTGGTGACGTCCCCGACGGGAAAGAGCAGCGCCCCGACGGCCAGCGCCGAGGCCGCCACCACGAACGTCGCGACCAGGCAGAACGTGAGGACCGAGGCGTACTTGGCCAGAAGCAGCCGGGTCCGGCCCGCCGGGGCGACCAGCAGATAGCGCAGCGTTCCACCGCTCGCCTCGCCCGCGATCGTGTCTCCCGCGACGACGCCGACGGCCATCGGGAGGAAGACCGGGAGCGTGGCCGCCAGGGCGGCGAAGACCAGGAAGAGGCCGTTGTTGGTGACCTGTGTCAGAAACGCCGGGCCTCCCCCGCCGTCCGGCCCGCCGCCCGATCCGCCGCCGCCCGTCTCGATGCGGACCGCGATCCCGATGAGTACGGGGACGGCCGCGAGCACCGCCAGGAGGGCGTAGGTGCGGTGGCGGCGGAGGGTGGTGGTGATCTCGGAGCGGAGGATTCCGAGGGTCCATAGAGGGTTGCGGGGGCGGGGCCCGCTGTTCTCCGGAGCCGTGTGGGCCTCAGCCTGCGACATCGAATCCCTCTCCCGTGAGTGCCACGAACGCGTCCTCCAGCGACCCGCCCTCGATCCCGAACGACCGCACCCGCACCCCGCCGCCCACCAGCGCCGCGTTGAGGTCCGCGAGGTCCACCGTGGCGGGCGGGGCATCGGCGGTCAGCCGGTCGCCGTCCACGCTCAAGCCTCCGAGGCCGTGCTCCTCGAGAATGCGGGCAGCGGATCCGGGGTCGGGGGTGGTGACGGCGAGCCGGCCGCGGGCGCTCGCGGCGAGTTCGGCGACCGGGCCCTGGGCCAGCAGCCGGCCACGGGCCATCACCGCCGCGTGCGTGCAGACCTGTTCGATCTCGTCCAGCAGGTGCGAGGACAGGAACACCGTGGTCCGCTCGGCCGCCAGTTCCCGGACCAGGGAGCGGATCTCCCGCATGCCCTGCGGGTCGAGGCCGTTGGTCGGCTCGTCCAGGACGAGCAGGCGCCGGGGCCGGAGCAGGGCCGCGGCGAGCCCGAGGCGCTGTTTCATGCCGAGGGAGTACGTCTTCGCCTTCTTGGCCGAAGCGGCGGCGAGGCCGACCCGGTCCAGGGCGTGGGCGACGCGGGCCCGGCGGGTGCGCGGGTCAGCGGTGGGGTCGGCGCTGTCGTACCGCAGGAGGTTGTCGCGGCCGCTCAGGTAGCCGTACAGCGCGGGCCCCTCGATCAGCGCGCCGACCTCCGGGAGGACCGCACGGGCGGCCCGGGGCATGGGGCGGCCGAGGACCGTGGCCGAGCCGGAGGTGGGGTCGACGAGGCCCATGAGCATCCGGATGGTGGTGGTCTTGCCGGAGCCGTTGGGGCCGAGGAAGCCGAAGACGCTGCCGCCGGGGACGGTGAGGTCGAGGCCGTCGACGGCGAGCCGGCCGTCCCGGAAGCGCTTGGTGAGCCCGCGGGTCTCGATGACGGGGGCGGCGGGGCCCGGGGCCGTATGCGCCGGGGCTGTCGCCGTATCCGCCGACGCCGCTGTGTCCGTCATGCCGCTCGCACCTCTCAGCCCGTGCAGGGGCCGGTCAGCCCCGCCGCGCGGGTGCGCGACGGGGCGGACCGGCCGGGTCGCCGCGGGTGACCCGGGGCGACCCGGAAGGGACTACTTGGCGCCGTCGGCCGCCCGTACCAGCGCGTCCTTCGTCACCGCTCCGACATATACCTTGCCGTCGTCCGTCACCAGCGCGTTGACGAGGCGGGTCTTGAAGACCGTGCCCGAGCCGAACTTCCCGGTGACCTTGTCGCCGAGCGCGTCCAGGAAGCCCTGGGCCTCGGCCGGGACATCGCCCGAGCCCGCCGTGGGCAGGCCCTTGCCGCCGGGGATCTCGATGGCGGCGATCGACGTCCAGCCCTTGCCGATGACGTTGACGCCCTCGGAGCCGCCCAGCCCTTCCAGGCCGGGGATCTGCCCGGAGAGCTGCTCCGGTAGCGCCTTCTGTGCCGCGCCGTGCTCGTCCTTGCCGGCCGCCAGCTCGTCGGCCTCCGTCACCTTGGCGCCCTTGGGCGGGGTGAAGTCGAACGAGGAGGCGGCGGGCTTCGCGAAGTCCACCTTGGTGAATCCGGCGTCGACCACGGCCTTGCCGCCGGCCGCCGCGGCCAGCGTGAACTTCAGCGGTACGCCGTTCTCCGCGTCCACCGCGATCCGTACCGAACCGACCGTCGAGCCGGACTGCTTGGGCTTGATCACCAGCTGGTACGCGTCACGGCCCGCCACCTGCGCGGTGCCGTCCACGGTGACCGACGTGGTGTCGCCGACCGCCGCGAGCGCCTGCTCGGCGAAGTCCTTCGGGGTGGCGGGAACGCCCTTGGGGGCCTTCGGGGCGTCCTTCGCGCTGCCGTCCCGGCCCTCGGGCGCCTCGGCGTGGTAGACCTCGTCGGACTTCGAGTCGTACGCCCAGACCTCGCCCTTGTTGTGGACGACGCTGTACTCCGAGGCGTTGCCGAGGATGGAGAGCCGCTGCTTCTCCGGTCCGTCGACGGCCACCCGCAGCGTGTGCGTGCCGGACGTCAGCTCCATGAGCTTGTCCTGCGGTGCGGCGGCGCCCGAACCCTTGTCGTCGCCGGAGCCGGCACCGGGCACGAACGAGCCCGCCAGGCCGTCGAGCGGCAGACCCAGGTCCGTGCTGATCTTGAACGTGCCGGAGAGCTGCTCCGCGTCGGAAGCGGCGATCTTCTCGATGAGCTCCTGTGCGCTGATCTTCGGCAGGTCCGGGTCGCCGGAGTTCGCGAGTGCCGGAACGAGCCCGATGGTCGCGGCCGCCACCCCCGCGACCGCGACGGGCACGATGTAGCGCGCCGCCTTCCGGCGGCCCACGACAGTGCCCGTGCCCGTGGCCTCGCCTGTGGTCTCTGCGCTGTCGTTCGGTGCCATGTGTGCCCTACCTCCGTGGTCGGCGGCTTCCGTCCGGTTGCTCGTCCACTCCCTGCCGCCATTCTCACCCGGTGTGGTCAGGAGTGGTTGGTATCCATCTGACCAAATCGGGCGGCCGGAAGCGTCAGCCCCGGGGATCAACCTGACTACTGCTCCGGTATGACAACCGGACGGGGCACATCAGCCATCCCGTAGGGGTAGGGCCTCGGGGGGGCCTACTGGGTGACGCGTCGTCAACCAGGGGAACGCAGCGCGTGTGCTCTCAGCCCGCGCGGTGCACCACGGCGTCGCACAGCTCTTCCAGCGCGGACTTCGCGTACCCCTCGGGCAGCGGCGCCAGCGTGGCGCGCGCCTCCTGGGCGTAGCGGACGGTGTCCTGGCGGGCCTGCTCCAGCGCCGGGTGGGCGCGCAGCCGGCGCAGCGCCTCGGCGAGGGTGCCGTCGTCGTTGAGGTCGCCGTCGAGCAGCTCGACGAGCTCCAGGTCGTCGGGCTTGCCGTCCTCCGCGGCCTGGGCGCGCAGCCGGAGGACCGGAAGGGTGGGGATGCCTTCGCGCAGGTCGGTGCCGGGGGTCTTGCCGGACTCGTGGGTGTCCGAGGCGATGTCGAGGACGTCGTCGGCGAGCTGGAAGGCGATGCCGAGCCGCTCCCCGTACTGCGTGAGGATGTCCACGGTCCGCTCGTCCGCCCCGGCCATCAGCGCGCCGAACCGGCCGGAGACGGCGACCAGCGAGCCGGTCTTGCCGCTGAGCACGTCCAGGTAGTGGTCGACCGGGTCGCGGCCGTCGCGCGGGCCCGCGGTCTCCAGGATCTGGCCGGTGACCAGCCGCTCGAACGCCTCGGCCTGGATGCGTACGGCATCGGGTCCGAGGTCGGCCAGGATGTGGGAGGCGCGGGCGAACAGGAAGTCACCGGTGAGGACGGCCACCGAGTTGCCCCAGCGGGTATTGGCGCTCTCCACCCCGCGGCGCACGTCGGCCTCGTCCATCACGTCGTCGTGGTACAGCGTGGCGAGGTGGGTCAGCTCGACGACGACGGCCGCGGGAACGACACCCGGCGCGTCGGGGTCACCGAACTGTGACGCGAGCATGACCAGCAGGGGGCGGAACCGCTTGCCCCCGGCCCGCACCAGGTGCTGGGCCGCCTCCGTGATGAAGGGCACATCGCTCTTGGTGGCTTCGAGCAGCCCCGCTTCGACAGCGGCCAGGCCCGTCTGGACGTCGGCCTCAAGAGCCTGGTCCCGCACGTGCAGTCCGAACGGCCCGACGACGGTCACGAGGGCATCTCCTGTCTGCTGACGATCACACTCATTGTCGATGTGTCGCTGGATCCCAAATCAACTTCAGCGTATCCGGTCTCCTGTGGATCACCGTGGGCGGCTTCCCACCACCGCCGGTATGTTCGGGATCAGCTCATACGATCAGGAGTCTCCGCTTTGTCCCACACCGCTGCCGACACCGAGCCGGACCGGCCCCCGCCCGAGGACGACCGCGCCTTCTTCGGCCAGCCGCGGGGTCTGATGACCCTGTCCGGCCTGGAGGTCTGGGAGCGGTTCTCGTTCCTCGGCATGCAGGCGATCCTGGTGCTGTTCTTCGCCGACACGGTCGCGGGCGGCGGCATGGGCATGAACCCCGGCACCGCCGCCTCCGTATCCGCCGCGTACGGGACGCTCGTCTACCTGGTCTCCGTGGCCGGTGGCTGGCTGGCCGACCGGATCCTCGGCTCGTACCGGGCCGTGCTGTACGGCGGCATCCTCATCGCGTGCGGCCACTACGCCATGGCCGTGCCCACCGACGCGATGACCTGGGTCGGGCTCGGGCTGATCAGCGCCGGGACGGGGCTCCTCAAGCCCAACGTGGCCTCGATGGTCGGCAAGCTCTACCGCACCGAGGACGAGCGGCGCGACGCCGGCTTCGCCCTCTACTACATGGGCATCAACATCGGCGCCTTCGCCGGACCGCTGATCACCGGCTGGCTCGGCGACCACGCGAGCTGGCACTGGGGTTTCTCGGCCGCCGCGATCGGGATGACCTTCGGTCTGATCCAGTACGTGGCGGGCCGCCGTCACCTGGTCGGACGCAAGGAGGGCGCCGAATTCGCCCTCGCCCCCGCCGCCATGCGCCGCGCGGTGCGCCTGATCATCGGCGGGGCCGTCCTGGTCGCCGTCCTCGCCACCGCCCTGGCGCTGGCGGGCTGGCTCACCATCGACCGGTTCGTGGACGTGCTCACGGTGATCTCGGTCATCGCCCCGATCACCTACTTCGTGGTGATGTTCCGGAGCCCGCGGGTCACCGCCGAGGAGCGCGGCAGGCTGCGGCCGTACGTCGTGCTCTTCCTGGGATCCGTCGTGTTCAACTTCATCCTCTTCCAGGCGTACTCCACGATGATCCTGCTGGCGTCGGCCAACGCCCGCACGGAGATCCTCGGCTTCACCTTCCCGGCCAGCTGGTACGCCTCCGCGCTCGGCGCCTTCGAGGTCGCGCTCGCGCCCGTCGTGGCGGCCACCTGGGTCCGGATGGGCCGCCGCCAGCCGCACGCCTCCAACAAGATCGCCTTCGGCGTGATCCTCGGCGGTCTGTCGTTCCTGCTGATGGTCCTGCCCACCTCCGGGCACGCCGGCGACACCTACCGGATGGCCGCCTGGTGGATCGTCGGCTCCTATCTGCTGCTCGGGCTCGGTGACGTCCTGCTGGAGACCTCCGGCCTCTCGGCCAGCAGCAAGCTCGCCCCGAAGGCGTTCGCCAGCCAGACCATGGCCCTGTGGTTCCTGTCCCTGGCCGTCGCCAACGGCATCCAGGCGCAGGTCGTGAAGCTCTACGGCGAGGTCTCCACCCCCGCCTACTTCGGTGTCAACGGCACGATCGCCGTGGCGGCGGGCATCGCGATGATCGCCGCCACGCCCTGGCTGAAGCGCACGATGCACCCCGTCCACTGAGCCGTACGTCGCCCGAGCACCCCGTCCCCCACCGAGGTGACCCATGAACATCACGACCGAGTTCCCGTACGAGACGACCCGCGAGGACGTGTACATCCCGCTGCCCGGCGGCACCCGGCTCTACGCCCGCATCTGGCGGCCCCTGACCGACGAACCGGTCCCCGCGCTGCTGGAGTACCTGCCCTACCGGCTCGGCGACTGGACCGCGCCGCGCGACTGGCAGCGCCACCCCTGGTACGCGGGGCACGGCTACGCCTCCGTACGGGTCGACGTCCGGGGGCACGGCAACAGCGAAGGACTGCCGGGTGACGAGTACGACGCGCAGGAGCTGGCCGACGGGGTGGCCGTGATCCACTGGCTGGCCCAGCAGGAGTGGTGCTCGGGCCGGGTCGGCATGTTCGGGATCTCCTGGGGCGGCTTCAACTCGCTCCAGATCGCCGCGCTCGCCCCCGAGCCGCTGAAGGCGATCGTCACCGTCTGCTCGGCCGACGACCGCTACGACAACGACGTCCACTACATGGGCGGCTCCGTCCTCGCCGTCGACATGCACGCCTGGGCCGCCACCATGCTCGCCTTCGTCTCCCGCCCGCCGGACCCGGCGCAGGCCGGCGACGGCTGGAAGGAGATGTGGCTGAAGCGGCTGGAGGCGGTCGAGCCGTTCCTCCACACCTGGCTGGCCCACCAGAGCCGCGACGACTACTGGAAGCACGGCAGCGTCTGCGAGGACTACGGGGCGATCAAGGCGAACGTCCTCGCGGTCGGCGGCTGGCACGACCCGTACCGCGACACCGTCCTGCGCCTGGTCGAGCACCTCGATCCGGGGCAGGTGCGGGGGATCATCGGCCCGTGGTCGCACCAGTACCCGGACCGGGGGCTGCCCCCCGGGCCAGCGATCGGCTTCCTCCAGGAGACGCTGCGCTGGTGGGACCAGCACCTGAAGAACAAGGAGACGGGCGTGATGCGGGAGCCGCTGCTGCGGTCCTGGATCAGCGGCTCGCACCCGCCCGCAACGGTGTACGAGACGCTGCCCGGCCGCTGGGTCGGGGACGCCTCCTGGCCCTCGGAGAACGTCTCCCCGGTGGCGTACGCACTCCAGGGCGGCGAGCGGATCGTCGCCTCACCACAGCAGACCGGCCTGGACGCGGGGCGCTTCTTCCCGTTCGGGAACGACGCGGACCTGCCGCCGGACCAGCGCGACGAGGACGCGAAGTCGGTGTCGTTCGAGTTCCCCGTCGAGGAGGCGCCGATCGAGATCCTCGGCCGCCCGCGGGTCAAGCTCCGCATCCGGATGGACGTCCCGCGCGGCCAGGCCATCGCCCGGCTCTGCGACGTGGCGCCCGACGGCTCCTCCACCCTGGTCACCCGGGGCGTCCTCAACCTCGCCGCCCGGCACGGCCGCGACCGCACCGACGACTGGACGCCGGGCGAGACGGAGTCCGTCACCTTCGACCTGAACGGCGTCGGCCACACCTTCCCACCCGGCCACCGCATCCGGCTCGCGGTCTCCTCCGCGTACTGGCCCTGGATCTGGCCGCAGGCCGGTTCGGCGGGGTTCACGCTCGACGCGGACGGCAGCTTCGTCGAGCTGCCGGTACGCCGCCACACCGAGGACCCCGCGATCACCTTCGGCGAACCGGAACAGGCCGAACCGCTCGGCGTGGTCTTCCCCGTCACCCTCGAAGAACCCCGCCCCGAACGCCTCGTCGTCCGCGATGTCGCCAAGGGCGAGTGGCGGCTGGAGGTCGACCCGCGTTACGGCGGTACGCGGGTCTACCCCGACGGCCTCGAATTCACCGAGGACGCCCTGGAGACGTACACGATCCAGCAGGACGACCCGCTCTCCGCCCGCACCCGCTCAGACTGGCGGATCCGGCTGCACCGGCCGGAGATGTCCTGGGACGTGGAGATCGAGACCCGCTCGGAGATCGCCGCCGACGGACACGACTTCATCACCTCCGACGAGGTGATCTGCAAGGACGCCGGCGAGATCGTCTTCCACCGCACCTGGGAGAAGCGCATCCCGCGCACGGCGGGCTGAGCGGACGGCGTGATCCGCCGTGACCGGTCGTGCGTTGCGTCGTGACCCGTCGTGTGTCCCGTCGCGTGTTGCGTCGTGACCCGTCGTGCGTTGCGTCGTGGCCGGTCCGTGTGTTGCGTCGTCGGGTCCCCCGGATTTCCGAGGGACCCTTTCGAACTTTCCGGGCAATACGTGCAGTTGGGGATAGTCGGGGCACTGCCGTGGGGTAGGACCTCCGACGTAACGTGTCCTCCACACGACCTGGAAAGCGAGGCAGCAACACATGCCCGAGCAGAGCAGCCCGCTCGACCTGCCCGAGGGCGACCCCTTCGGCCCGCACAACCTCCCCTACGGTGTGTTCTCCACCCCTGACCACCCCGAGGACCGCCGGGTCGGCGTCCGCATCGGCAACCACGTCCTGGACGCCGGCGCCGCCGCCCACGCGCTCGGCTCCCCCTACGCCGGGCTGCTGGCCCAGCCGAGCCTGACGCCGCTGCTCGCGGCGGGCCGCACCGCCTGGCGGGACGTGCGCCGCGCGCTCACCGCCTGGCTCACCGTCCCGGGCCACCGCGCGGACATCGAGCCGCTGCTGCACCCGCTCGACGCGGTGACCCTGCACCTGCCGTACGAGGTCGCGGACTACGTCGACTTCTACGCCAGCGAGCACCACGCCACCAACGTCGGGAGGATCTTCCGCCCGGACGGTGACGCGCTCACGCCCAACTGGAAGCACCTGCCGATCGGCTACCACGGGCGCTCCGGCACCGTCGTGGTCTCCGGTACGGACGTGGTCCGCCCCAGCGGCCAGCGCAAGGCCCCCACCGACCCGGCGCCCGTCTTCGGGCCCTCGGTGAAGCTGGACATCGAGGCCGAGGTCGGCTTCGTCGTCGGCGTCCCCTCCGCCCACGGCACCCCGGTCCCGCTCGCCGACTTCCGCGAGCACGTCTTCGGGCTCTCGCTTCTCAACGACTGGTCGGCGCGCGATCTCCAGGCCTGGGAGTACGTGCCGCTGGGCCCGTTCCTGGGCAAGTCCTTCGCCACCTCCGTATCGGCGTGGGTCACCCCGCTGGAGGCCCTGGACGCGGCCCGCACCGCACCGCCGGCCCGGGACGTGCCTCTCCTCCCCTACCTCGACGACTCCGACGAGGAGGAGCACGGCGGCTTCGACATCCGGATCACCGTCGAGATCAACGGCCAGGTCGTCGCCGAGCCGCCGTTCGCCTCGATGTACTGGACAGCGGCCCAGCAGCTCGCCCACATGACGGTCAACGGCGCGTCGCTGCGGACCGGGGACCTGTACGGCTCCGGCACGGTCAGCGGCCCCGAGACCACCCAGCGCGGCTCCCTCCTGGAGCTCACCTGGAACGGCCGCGACGCGCTGGAACTGCCCGAGGGCAAGCGGACGTTCCTGGAGGACGGCGACACGGTCACGCTGACCGCCTGGGCCCCCGGCCCGCACGGCACCCGCGTGGGCCTCGGCGATGTGACCGGCAGGATCGTCACTGCGCCATGAACGCCCCTGCTCCCGCGCTGACGCTCCCCGAGGAGCTGATCCTGCTCACCCTGGACCCGGGGAGCGGCAAGCCGTTGTGCAAGGCCGCCTCCCTGGCGTACGGGACGGCCGGCGCCGCCCTCGCGGAGCTCGAGCTCCAGGGGCGGATACGGGACGAGTACGGCCGGGTCCAGGTGGTGAACCCGCTGGACCCGGCCGACCCGCTCCTCGCCGACCTGCTGCGGACCCTGCCCCAGGCCAAAGGCCGGCGCTCCGGAATGCGCGCCCGGCGCTGGGTCGGCGACTTCGACCGCCACGTGCGCGACAAGTACCTGGACTCCCTGGTGGAGCGCTCGTTGCTGTCCCGGGAGACCCGTCGCTTCCTCGGCCTGTTCCCGTACCACCGCCACTTCCCGGTCCCGCCGGACCTCGTACCGGGGCTCCGCAGGCGGTTCACGCTGGCCGAGACGGCGGGCTACCCGGACCACCGCGACCGGATCCTGGCCGCCCTGGTCTCCGCGATCGGCCTCGCCGACGTACTGACCCGCAACGGCCGCCCCGGCCGCACGGCGATGAAGGTCCTGCGCCGCGCCGAGTGGACGGCTGCGGCCGTCCACTACAACGTCAAGCGGAACGAGTCCGGCGGAGGCGGCGACAGCGACTGGGGCGACGGCGGGGGCGGGGGTGGATGCGGCGGTGGCGGCGACTGAGTGAGCGGTGACTGCGGGGGCGCAGGGTCGCCCCTCACTCGTACTCGGGCGGCTCTTCGTCCCAGGCGAACTCGGGGTCGCTGTGCTGCGGGGCAGCCGGGGCTGCGGTGGCCTTGGTGCGGGCCGGGGTCGTCGCCGCACGTGGCTCGGGAGTCGCCGGGGCCTCCGGAGCCGCCGGCCCCGGAACCGTTTCCGCCAGGACTTCCAGCACGCCCTCCCCGTACGTCGCGAGCTTCTTCTCGCCCAGGCCGCTGATCCCGCCCAGCTCCGCGAGCGAGGACGGGTGCAGGGTCGCGATCTCCCGCAGCGTCGCGTCGTGGAAGATCACGTACGCCGGGACGCCCTGCTCCTTGGCCGTCGCGCCGCGCCAGGCGCGCAGCGCCTCGAAGACCGGGACCGCGGACTCCGGGAGGTCGGCGACGGCCGCCTTGACCTTGGCGCCCTTGCCGCCGCCGGCCGAGGACGACGAGCGGGTCGTGGGCTTCTTCGGCTCCTTGCGGAGCAGCACCTCCCGCTCCCGGCCGAGCACGGTCGCGCTCTCGGCGGTGAGGACCAGCGTGCCGTACTCCCCCTCCACCGCGAGCAGGCCCTGCGCCAGCAGTTGGCGCACGACACCGCGCCACTCCGCCTCGGCCAGCTCCTCGCCGATGCCGAAGACGGATAGCTGGTCGTGGTCGAACTGGATGATCTTGGCAGTCTTGCGGCCCAGCAGGATGTCGATGATCTGGCCCGCGCCGAACTTCTGGTTCCGCTCGCGCTTGAGGCGGACCACCGTGGAGAGCAGCTTCTGCGAGACGACCGTGCCGTCCCAGGTCTCCGGCGGGATCAGGCAGGTGTCGCAGTTGCCGCAGGTGGCGGCCGTGGGCTCCTGGCCGAAGTAGGTGAGCAGCTGGGCCCGGCGGCACTGGACCGTCTCGCAGAGCGCCAGCATCGAGTCCAGGTGGGCGGCGGCCCGGCGGCGGTGGGCCTCGTCGCCCTCGCCGCCCTGGATGAGCTTGCGCTGCTGGACGACGTCCTGGAGCCCGTACGCCATCCAGGCCGTCGACGGCTCCCCGTCGCGGCCCGCGCGGCCGGTCTCCTGGTAGTACCCCTCGACGGACTTCGGGAGGTCGAGGTGGGCGACGAAGCGGACGTCCGGCTTGTCGATGCCCATGCCGAAGGCGATGGTCGCGACGACGACGAGGCCATCCTCGCGGAGGAAGCGCGCCTGGTGGGTGGCGCGGGTCGAGGCGTCCAGACCCGCGTGGTACGGCACGGCCTGAACGCCGTTGCGGCAGAGGTACTCCGCGATCTTCTCGGTGGAGGCGCGCGAGAGGCAGTAGACGATGCCCGCGTCCCCGGCGTGCTCCTCCTTGAGGAAGGTGAGGAGCTGCTTCTTGGGGTCGGACTTCGGGACGATGCGGTACTGGATGTTGGGCCGGTCGAAGCTGGCGACGAAGTGCTTCGCGTCCGGCATGCCGAGGCGGCGGGTGATCTCCTCGTGCGTGGCGCCGGTGGCGGTCGCCGTCAGGGCGATGCGCGGCACGTCGGGCCAGCGCTCGCCGAGCACGGACAGGGCCAGGTAGTCGGGGCGGAAGTCGTGGCCCCACTGGGCGACGCAGTGCGCCTCGTCGATCGCGAAGACGGAGATCTCGCCCCGGGCCAGCAGCGAGAGCGTGGAGTCCAGCCGCAGCCGCTCCGGCGCCAGGTAGAGCAGATCCAGCTCGCCCGCGAGGAACTGGGCCTCCATCGAGCGGCGCTCGTCGAAGTCCTGCGTGGAGTTCATGAAGCCGGCCCGCACACCGAGCGCGCGCAGGGCGTCGACCTGGTCCTGCATGAGGGCGATCAGCGGGGAGACGACGACCCCGGTACCGCGCCTGACCAGCGACGGGATCTGGTAGCAGAGGGACTTTCCGCCGCCGGTCGGCATGAGCACGACGGCGTCGCCGCCGGACACCACATGCTCGATGACCGCGCCCTGCTCGCCGCGGAAGGCGTCGTATCCGAAGACCCGGTGCAGCGTCCGCTGCGCCTCGGTCTCGATACTGTTGTCGGTGTCGGTCCCGTTGCCGGTCACCGTCCCGGTCACATCCATGGTCACGCTTCCCAATGCTCTGTCCCCCGAGGTCCGCGGTGTCCGGTCCGCGGCTGTCCCGTCCGCACCGCCCGGCCCTGTCCGTCCTTGCAACCGTCCCCGACCACGATAGGCGGCTCCTACGACAACGCCGGACGGTCCTGTGGATAAAGGACCGTCCGGCGCTGTTCTACGGGGCTTCGCCTTACCGCACGAAGACTCCCGCCTGGCCCGCCAGGTCCAGGAAGTACTGCGGGGCCAGGCCCAGCACCAGCGTGACCGCCACACCCACCGCGATCGTCGTCATGGTCAGCGGGGACGGGACGGCGACCGTGGGGCCGTCCGCCTTCGGCTCGCTGAAGAACATCAGGACGATCACGCGGATGTAGAAGAAGGCCGCGATCGCCGACGAGATCACACCGACGACGACCAGCGCACCCGCACCGCTCTCGGCCGCCGCCTTGAAGACGGCGAACTTGCCGGAGAACCCGGAGGTGAGCGGGATCCCCGCGAAGGCCAGCAGGAACACCGCGAAGACCGCCGCGGTCAGCGGCGAGCGGCGGCCGAGCCCGGCCCACTTCGACAGGTGCGTGGCCTCGCCGCCCGCGTCCCGTACCAGCGTGACCACGGCGAACGCGCCGACCGTCACGAAGGAGTACGCGCCCAGGTAGAAGAGGACCGAGGAGACACCCTCCGGGCTGGTCGCGATGACGCCCGCGAGGATGAAGCCCGCGTGGGCGATCGAGGAGTAGGCCAGCAGCCGCTTGATGTCGGTCTGGGTGATGGCGACGACCGCGCCGCCCAGCATCGTGATGATGGCCACCGCCCACAGCACCGGCCGCAGGTCCCAGGTGAGCCCGGGGAGCACCACGTACAGCAGGCGCAGCAGCGCACCGAACGCGGCGACCTTGGTGGCGGCGGCCATGAAGCCGGTGACCGGGGTCGGGGCGCCCTGATAGACGTCCGGGGTCCACATGTGGAACGGGACGGCGCCGACCTTGAAGAGCAGGCCGGTGAGGATCATCGCGCCGCCGATGAGCAGCAGCGCGTCGTTGCCCATGGTGCCGGCGAGGGCGGGGTCGATCTCCAGGACCGAGCCGTCGACGACGTTGGCGATGGCGGCGTACGAGAGGGAGCCCGCGTAGCCGTAGAGGAGGGCGATCCCGAAGAGCAGGAACGCCGAGGAGAAGGCGCCGAGCAGGAAGTACTTCACGGCCGCCTCCTGCGACATCAGCCGCTTGCGGCGGGCGACGGCGCACAGGAGGTAGAGCGGGAGCGAGAAGACCTCGAGCGCGATGAAGAGGGTCAGCAGGTCGTTGGCGGCGGGGAAGACGAGCATGCCCGCCACCGAGAAGAGGACCAGCGGGAAGACCTCGGTGGTGGCGAAGCCGGCGCGGACTGCGGCCTTCTCGGCGTCGCTGCCGGGGACCGTACCGGCCTGGGCGGCGAACGAGTCGACCCGGTTGCCGTGGGCTGTGGGGTCGAGCCGCCGTTCGGCGAAGGTGAAGACCGCCACCACGGATACCAGGAGAATGGTCCCCTGGAGGAACAGGGTGGGGCCGTCGATCGCGATGGCGCCCATGGCCGCGATCTGGGCCTTCGTCGTGCCGTACCCGCCGGCCGCGAGGGAGACGACGGCGGCGAAGGCGGCGGCCAGCGCCACCACGGTCAGCAGGAGCTGGGTGTGGTAGCGGGCCTTACGCGGTACGAAGGCCTCCGCCAGGATGCCCAGGACGGCGGCGCCGACGATGATCAGGACGGGCGCGAGCTGGGCGTACTCGATCGTGGGCGCCGTGAAGCGGTCCCCCGGGGCTGCGAATGTCACCCCGCTCGCCGTCGTCCACAGGCTGTGGACAGCTGT
This sequence comes from Streptomyces sp. NPDC006261, assembly GCF_040613515.1. NCBI lineage: Bacteria > Bacillati > Actinomycetota > Actinomycetes > Kitasatosporales > Streptomycetaceae > Streptomyces > Streptomyces sp. NPDC006261. Next base: position 65,776 of record NZ_JBEXSI010000008.1, on the reverse strand, counting down.
TGCGCTCACTTGGCGGCCTCCACCTCGGGCTGGGGGTCCTTCTTCTGTACGTCGGACATGGTGTGCTTGACCGCCGGGTTGACGACTTCGGTGAGCGGCTTCGGGAAGACGCCCAGGAGGAGCAGGAGCGCGATCAGCGGTACGGCGACCACCAGCTCACGCGCCTTGAGGTCGGGCATGGTGCGGACCGACTCGTTGACCGGACCGGTCATCGTCCGCTGGTAGAGGACGAGGACGTAGACCGCGGCGAGCACGATGCCGGAGGTCGCGATGATCCCGGCCACCGGATAGGCGCTGAACGTGCCGACCAGGACCAGGAACTCGCTGACGAACGGGGCGAGCCCCGGCAGCGACAGGGTCGCCAGACCGCCGATGAGGAAGGTGCCCGCCAGCACGGGGGCGACCTTCTGCACCCCGCCGTAGTCCGCGATGAGCCGCGAGCCGCGCCGGGTGATGAGGAATCCGGCGACCAGCAGCAGCACGGCGGTGGAGATGCCGTGGTTGACCATGTAGAGCGTGGCGCCCGACTGGCCCTGGCTCGTCATCGCGAAGATGCCCAGGATGATGAAGCCGAAGTGCGAGATCGAGGCGTAGGCGATGAGCCGCTTGATGTCGCGCTGGCCGACCGCCAGCAGCGCTCCGTACACGATGGAGACGAGCGCCAGGGCGATGACGACCGGGGTGGCCCACTTGCTGGCTTCGGGGAAGAGTCCGAGGCAGAAGCGGAGCATCGCGAAGGTGCCGACCTTGTCGACGATCGCGGTGATGAGCACGGCGACGGGTGCGGTCGCCTCGCCCATCGCGTTGGGCAGCCAGGTGTGGAGCGGCCAGAGCGGGGCCTTGATCGCGAAGGCGAGGAAGAATCCGAGGAAGAGCCACCGCTCGGTGCCGGTCGCCATCTCCAGGGTGCCGTTGGCCCGGGCCTCCACGATCTCCGAGAGCGAGAAGGTGCCCGCGACCACGTAGAGGCCGATGACGGCGGCCAGCATGATCAGGCCGCCGGCCAGGTTGTAGAGGAGGAACTTGACCGCCGCGTACGAGCGTTGCTTCGCGGCGTTCTCGTCACTGCCCGCGTGGGCCCGGTCGCCGAAGCCGCCGATGAGGAAGTACATCGGGATGAGCATGGCTTCGAACAGGATGTAGAAGAGGAAGACGTCGGTCGCCAGGAACGACAGGATCACCATGGCCTCGACCATGAGGATCAGCGCGAAGAAGCCCTGGGTGGGGCGCCATCGATACGGCTTCGTCTCGTTGGGGTATCCCCTGCTCGAACGGAGTTGAGAGCTCGGGGTCGGGTCGGCGTCGTGCCAGCCGGCCACGATGACGAACGGGATCAGCAGCGCGGTGAGTCCGAGGAGGGCCACCCCGATGCCGTCCACGCCGAGTTCGTACCGGACGCCGAAGTCGGCGATCCAGGCCCGGGACTCGGCCAGTTGGTAGCGGTCGCCGCCCGGCTCGAAGCGGGCGAAGACGACGCCCGCCAGCACGAGCGTGCCGAGCGAGAAGAACAGCGCGACCCACTTGGCCACGGTGCGCTGTGCGGCAGGGACGGCGGCGGTGGCGATGGCTCCGATGGCCGGGAGCGCCGCCGTCGCGGTCAGGAGGGGAAAGGACATGTGATCAGACCGCCCTCATCAGCAGGGTCGCGGCGATGACGACCGCCGCACCGCCGAACATCGAGACCGCGTAGGAGCGGGCGTAGCCGTTCTGCAGCTTGCGCAGCCGGCCGGAGAGACCGCCGACCGACGCGGCCGTGCCGTTGACGACGCCGTCGACCAGGGAGTGGTCGACGTAGACGAGCGAGCGGGTGAGGTGCTCGCCGCCGCGGACCAGGACCACGTGGTTGAAGTCGTCCTGGAGCAGGTCGCGGCGGGCCGCCCGGGTGAGCAGCGAGCCGCGCGGGGCGAGGACCGGGACCGGCTTGCGCCCGTACATTCCCCAGGCGATGCCGACGCCGACGACCAGGGCCACCACGGTGGCCGCGGTGACGGTGGCCGCGCTCAGCGGGGAGTGCCCGTGGTCGTAACCGGTGACCGGCTCCAGCCAGTTGACGAAGCGGTCACCGATGGCGAAGAAGCCACCGGCGAAGACGGAACCGACGGCCAGCACGATCATCGGGATCGTCATGGACCTCGGGGACTCGTGCGGGTGCGGCTCGTGGCCCTCGGCGTCGGGCTGCCAGCGCTTCTCGCCGAAGAACGTCATCAGCATCACGCGCGTCATGTAGAAAGCGGTGATCGCGGCGCCGAGAAGGGCGACGGAGCCGAGGATCCAGCCCTCGGTGCCGCCCTTGGCGAAGGCCGCCTCGATGATCTTGTCCTTGGAGAAGAAGCCGGACAGACCCGGGAAACCGATGATGGCGAGATAGCCGAGGCCGAAGGTGATGAAGGTGACCGGCATGTACTTCCGCAAGCCGCCGTACTTGCGCATGTCGACCTCGTCGTTCATGCCGTGCATCACCGAACCGGCCCCCAGGAAGAGCCCGGCCTTGAAGAAGCCGTGCGTCACCAGGTGCATGATCGCGAAGATGTAGCCGATCGGGCCGAGGCCCGCCGCGAGGATCATGTAGCCGATCTGCGACATCGTGGAGCCGGCGAGCGCCTTCTTGATGTCGTCCTTGGCGCAACCGACGATCGCACCGAAGATCAGCGTGACCGCGCCGACGATGACGACGACCAGCTGGGCGTCCGGGGCACCGTTGAAGATGGCGCCGGAGCGGACGATCAGATAGACACCGGCGGTGACCATGGTCGCGGCGTGGATGAGGGCGGAGACCGGGGTCGGGCCCTCCATCGCGTCGCCGAGCCAGGACTGCAGCGGCACCTGGGCCGACTTGCCGCAGGCCGCCAGCAGCAGCATCAGGCCGATGGCCGTCAGCTTGCCCTGGCTCGTCTCACCGGTCGCCTCCAGCACCGGCCCGAAGGCGAAGGTGCCGAAGGTGGTGAACATCAGCATGATGGCGATCGACAGGCCCATGTCGCCGACGCGGTTGACCAGGAAGGCCTTCTTCGCGGCGGTGGCGGCGCTGGGCTTGTGCTGCCAGAAGCCGATGAGCAGGTACGACGCCAGGCCGACGCCCTCCCACCCGACGTACAGCAGCAGGTAGTTGTCGGCGATGACCAGGATCAGCATCGCCGCGAGGAACAGGTTGAGATAGCCGAAGAAGCGGCGCCTGCGCTCGTCGTGCTCCATGTAGCCGATGGAGTAGATGTGGATGAGCGTGCCCACACCGGTGATGAGCAGGACGAAGGTCATCGACAGCTGGTCGAGCTGGAAGGCGATGTCGGCCTGGAAGCCCTCCACCGGAATCCAGCTGAACAGGTGCTGGTGCAGGGCCCGGTCCTCGGCGCCCTTACCCAGCATGTCGGCGAAGAGGACGACGCCGACGACGAACGAGGCAGCGGCGAGCACGGTGCCGAGCCAGTGCCCGGCCCGGTCCAGCCGACGGCCGCCACAGAGCAGGACCGCCGCTCCGAGCAGGGGCGCCGCGACGAGCAGCGCGATCAGGTTCTCCACGATTCCGGTCCCCTTACAGCTTCATCAGGCTGGCGTCGTCGACCGAGGCCGAGTGGCGGGAGCGGAACAACGACACGATGATCGCGAGCCCGACGACGACTTCCGCGGCGGCGACGACCATCACGAAGAACGCGACGATCTGTCCGTCGAGGTTTCCGTGCATCCGGGAGAACGTGACGAGCGCCAGGTTGCACGCGTTGAGCATCAACTCGATGCACATGAACAGGACGATCACGTTCCGCCGGATCAGCACCCCGGAGGCGCCGATCGCGAACAGCAGGGCCGCGAGGTAGAGATAGTTGACCGGGTTCACTTGGCGGCCTCCGAATTCTCCGCCGCGGACGCGGGGTTCGCTCCGCGTGCCACGGCGTCCGCGTCCTCACGTCCGAGCCGCTCGCCGGAGCGCTGCTCCAGGGCCTTGAGATCGGCGAGGGCCTCCTGGGAGACATCGCGGATCTGGCCCCGGTCACGCAGCGTCTTCATGACGGTGAGCTCGGACGGGGTGCCGTCCGGCAGCAGACCGGCGATGTCCACCGCGTTGTGCCGGGCGTAGACACCGGGGGCGGGCAGCGGCGGGAGGTGCTTGCCGCGCACGCGCTCCTCGGACATCTCCCGCTGGGTCTTGGCCCGCTCGGTGCGCTCGCGGTGCGTGAGCACCATCGCCCCGACGGTGGCGGTGATCAGCAGGGCGCCGGTGATCTCGAAGGCGAAGACGTACTTGGTGAAGATGAGGTTGGCGAGGCCCTCCACGTTGCCGCCGTGCAGGGCGTTGGCGGCGCCGAGCCCGTTGAAGGAGGACAGCGACGCGTTGCCGATGCCCCCGATCAGCAGGATCCCGAAGCCGAGGCCGCAGGCGACGGCCAGCCAGCGCTGCCCCTTGAGGGTCTCCTTGAGGGAGTCCGCCGCGGTGACGCCGACGAGCATGACGACGAAGAGGAAGAGCATCATGATCGCGCCGGTGTAGACGATGATCTGGACGATGCCGAGGAAATAGGCGCCGTTGGCGAGGTAGAAGACGGCCAGGACGACCATGGTCCCGGCGAGCGCCAGGGCGCTGTGCACCGACTTCTTCAGCAGGATCGTGGAGAACGCGCCGATCACGGCGACGGTCCCCAGGATCCAGAACTGGACGGCCTCACCGGTCGAGGTGGTGGTGGCCGCGGCGATCACGTTCATGCGCCGGCCCCCCCGCCCTGCCGGGCTTTCCCGTCCTCGGTGATGACCACGGTCTCGTCGGGCTCGCCCTTGGAGACGGCCGGCTGCGGCACCGTACCGGGGGCGGCCCCGGTGACCAGGCCCCGGTAGTAGTCCTGTTCGTCCATACCCGGGAAGATCGCGTGCGGGCTGTCGACCATGCCTTCCTCCAGCCCCGCGAGCAGCTCGTCCTTGGTGTAGATGAGGCTTTCGCGGGTGGTGTTGGCGAGCTCGAACTCGTTCGTCATCGTCAGCGCCCGGGTGGGGCAGGCCTCGATGCACAGTCCGCAGAGGATGCAGCGCGCGTAGTTGATCTGGTAGACGCGGCCGTAGCGCTCACCCGGGGAGTAGCGCTCCTCCTCGGTGTTGTCCGCGCCCTCCACGTAGATGGCGTCCGCCGGACACGCCCAGGCGCACAGCTCGCAGCCGACGCACTTCTCCAGGCCGTCCGGGTGGCGGTTGAGCTGGTGGCGGCCGTGGAAGCGGGGCGCCGTCACCTTCGGCGTCTCCGGGTACTGCTCGGTGAGCCGCTTCTTGAACATGGCCTTGAAGGTCACGCCGAAGCCGGCCACGGGATTCTGGAACTTCTCCCCCGCCGAACCCGATTCGCCCGAGGACCCAGCGGATCCCGATGAGCCCGTGAGCTCTGGTTTCTCAGACACCGCCGGCCTCCTTTCCGTCACTCGCTTTTCCGTCACTCTGAGTATCCGGTCCACCACTGACAACGAGCTCCCGCTCGCGCCGTGGAACGCGCCTGGGCACCGGTGGCAGGGTCTGTCCGGGCAGGGGTGGCACCGGGAACCCGCCCGCCATCGGGTCGAACGCGGGCTCCGGCCCGGCCTCCGCCTCCTGCGCCCTGACCCTGCGGTCGCGGAACATGTCGACGACCAGGGAGATCAGCAGGACGGCGAGCACCGCCCCGCCGACGTACAGAACGATCCGGGAGAAGTCGTAGCCCTCGTTCCGCAGCGCGCGGACGGTGGCGACGAGCATCAGCCAGCCCACGGAGACCGGGATCAGGACCTTCCAGCCGAGCTTCATCAGCTGGTCGTAGCGGACGCGTGGCAGGGTGCCGCGCAGCCAGATGAAGAAGAAGATCAGCGCCTGGAGCTTGAGGAAGAACCAGAGCATCGGCCACCAGCCGTGGTTCGCCCCCTCCCAGAACGCGGAGATCGGGTACGGAGCCCGCCAGCCGCCGAGGAACAGCGTCACCGCGATCATCGACACGGTCACCATGTGGATGTACTCGGCGAGCATGAACATCGCGAACTTGATGGAGCTGTACTCGGTGTTGAAGCCGCCGACCAGGTCGCCCTCGGACTCCGGCATGTCGAAGGGGGCCCGGCTGGCCTCCCCGACCATCGTCACCATGTAGATGAGGAAGGACATCGGCAGCAGGATGATGTACCACCGGTCGCCCTGCGCCTCCACGATCGTGGAGGTCGACATCGACCCGGAGTAGAGGAAGACCGAGGCGAACGCGGCGCCCATGGCGATCTCGTAACTGATCATCTGGGCGCACGAGCGGATCCCGCCGAGCAGCGGGTAGGTCGAGCCCGAGGACCAGCCGCCGAGGACGAATCCGTACACGCCGACCGCGCCGACCGCGAGGATGTAGAGCGCGGCGATCGGCAGGTCGGTGAGCTGCATCGTCGTACGGGTGCCGAAGATCGAGACCTCGTTGCCCGCGGGCCCGAAGGGGATGACCGCGACCGCCATGAAGGCGGGGATCGCCGCGAGGATCGGCGCGAGGACGTAGACCGCCTTGTCCGCGCGCTTGACGATGACGTCTTCCTTCAGCATCAGTTTGACGCCGTCGGCGAGCGACTGGAGCAGCCCCCAGGGACCGTGCCGGTTCGGGCCGATCCGCAGCTGCATCCAGGCGACGACCTTGCGCTCCCACACGATGGAGAAGAGCACGATCAGCATCAGGAACGCGAAGCAGAAGACCGCTTTGACCAGCACCAGCCACCAGGGGTCGGTGCCGAACATCGACAGATCCTCGGCGGCGATGACGGCACGCCCGGGTGCCGTCGTGAATGCGGTGAGGCCCATCACGCTCGTACCTCCGATGGTTCGACGGGAGCACCTGGTGCGGCGGCGGGGCCGATCCGTACCAGGCCGCCGGGGTTCGCACCGGTGTCGGCGGCGATGCCGCGTCCCACCGAGTTCAGCGGCACCCAGACCACACGGTCCGGCATGTCGGTGACCTGGAGGGGGAGTTCGACGGTGCCGGTGGGGCCGGTGACGGCGAGCGGGTCACCGTCCTTGACGCCGGTCTCGGCCGCTGTGGTGGCGGAGAGCCGGGCGACGGCGGCGTGCCGGGTTCCGGCGAGCGCGGTGTCGCCCTCCTGGAGCCGGCCGAGGTCGAGCAGCATCCGGTGGCCGGCGAGGACCGCCTCGCCGTCGCCGGGCCGTGGCAGCGGCTGCGCCGGCTCGCGCGGGGCGTCCGCGTGGCCGCCCTCCCAGCCGCCGAGCCGGTCCAGCTCGCGGCGGACGGCGGTCAGGTCCGGCAGCGCGAAGTGCACGTCCATGGCGTCGGCCAGCATGTGCAGCACGCGGGAGTCGACCGGTGACAGCGTCCGGGGCATCTGTTCGGGCTTCAGCGCCGCCTGGAACATCCGGGCCCGGCCCTCCCAGTTGAGGAAGGTGCCGGACTTCTCCGCGACGGCGGCGACCGGGAAGACCACATCGGCCCGGGCGGTGACCTCGCTCGGCCGCAGTTCCAGCGAGACCAGGAACCCGACCTCGTCCAGGGCCTTCAGAGCGCGCGCCGGGTCGGGCAGGTCCTCGACGCCGACCCCGGCGACGAGCAGCGCGCCCAGTTCGCCGGTGGCCGCGGCCTCGATGATCTGGCCGGTGTCGCGGCCGTGGCGGGAGGGCAGTTCGGCGACGCGCCATACGGCGGCCACCTCCTCCCGGGCCCGCGGGTCGGTGGCCGGGCGGCCGCCGGGGAGCAGGGTGGGGAGCGCGCCCGCCTCCACCGCGCCCCGGTCGCCCGCCCGGCGCGGAATCCACACCAGGCGTGCGCCGGTCGCCGCGGCGGTCCGAACGGCGGCGGAGAGTGCGCCGGGCACACCCGCGAGCCGCTCACCGACGATGATCAGGGAGTTCTCCGCACGCAGCGCCTCGGCCGCCTGGGCCCCTTCGGCCTCCAGGCCGACGCCGCCCGCGAGCGCGTCCAGCCACTCGGTCTCGGTGCCGGGGGCGGCGGGCAGCAGCGTGCCGCCCGCCTTCACGAGGCCGCGTGTGGCGTGCGAGGCGAGAGCGAAGGTCTTCTGACCGCTCTTGCGGTGGGCCTTGCGGAGCCGGAGGAAGACGCCGGGGGCCTCCTCCTCGGACTCGAACCCGACGAGCAGGACCGCGGGGGCCTTCTCCAGCGCGGTGTACGTGACCCCCTCGCCGTCCAGGTCCCGGCCGCGGCCGGCGACGCGGGCGGCCAGGAAGTCGGCCTCCTCGGCGCTGTGGACCCGGGAGCGGAAGTCGATGTCGTTGGTGTCGAGGGCGACCCGGGCGAACTTGCTGTACGCGTAGGAGTCCTCGACGGTCAGCCGGCCGCCGGTCAGGACGCCGGTGCGGCCCCGGGCCGCGAGGAGACCGGCCGCCGCGGCTTCCAGCGCCTCGGGCCAGCTCGCCGGCTCCAGGACACCGTCGGCGTTGCGGACCAGCGGGGTGGCGAGGCGGTCGCGCTGCTGGGCGTAGCGGAAGCCGAACCTCCCCTTGTCGCAGATCCACTCCTCGTTGACCTCGGGCTCGTTGGCCGCGAGGCGCCGCATGACCTTGCCGCGCCGGTGGTCGGTGCGCATCCCGCAGCCGCCGGAGCACTGCTCGCACACCGAAGGAGTGGAGACCAGGTCGAAGGGGCGGGAGCGGAAGCGGTACGCCGCCGAGGTCAGCGCGCCGACCGGGCAGATCTGGATGGTGTTGCCGGAGAAGTACGACTCGAAGGGGTCGCCCTCGCCGGTGCCGACCTGCTGGAGGGCGCCGCGCTCGATCAGCTCGATCATCGGGTCGCCCGCCACCTGGTTGGAGAACCGGGTGCAGCGCGCGCAGAGCACGCACCGCTCACGGTCCAGCAGCACCTGGGTGGAGATCGGGACGGGCTTCTCGAAGGTCCGCTTCTTCCCGTCGAAGCGGGAGTCGGCGCCGCCGTGCGACATCGCCTGGTTCTGCAGCGGGCACTCGCCGCCCTTGTCGCAGACCGGGCAGTCCAGCGGATGGTTGATCAGCAGCAGCTCCATCACGCCCTTCTGCGCCTTCTCGGCGACAGGAGAGGTGATCTGCGACTTGACGACCATGCCGTCGGTGCAGGTGATGGTGCAGGAGGCCATCGGCTTGCGCTGGCCCTCGACCTCGACGATGCACTGGCGGCAGGCGCCGGCCGGGTCGAGGAGCGGGTGGTCGCAGAAGCGCGGGATCTCGATGCCGAGGAGTTCGGCGGCCCGGATGACCAGGGTCCCCTTGGGGACGCTGATCTCGATGCCGTCGATGGTCAGCGTGACCAGGTCCTCGGGCGGGATGGCCGCCTCGCCGCCCCCGGAGGGCGCACTCGTGGTGACTGTCATGCGTTCACCCCCCGGTGAGCGTTCTTGCCGTTGGCGTCTCTGTCGTCGGCCCAGGCCGTGGATTCGGCGGGATCGAAGGGGCAGCCCTTGCCCGTGATGTGCTGTTCGTACTCCTCGCGGAAGTACTTGAGCGAGGAGAAGATCGGTGAGGCGGCGCCGTCGCCGAGGGCGCAGAACGACTTGCCGTTGATGTTGTCGGCGATGTCGTTCAGCTTGTCCAGGTCGGCCATCTGGCCCTTGCCTGCCTCGATGTCGCGGAGCAACTGGACCAGCCAGTACGTCCCTTCGCGGCACGGCGTGCACTTGCCGCAGGACTCGTGGGCGTAGAACTCGGTCCAGCGGGTGACGGCCCGCACGACGCAGGTCGTCTCGTCGAAGCACTGGAGCGCCTTGGTGCCGAGCATGGACCCGGCGGCGCCGACACCCTCGTAGTCGAGCGGGACGTCCAGGTGCTCGTCGGTGAACATCGGGGTGGAGGAGCCGCCCGGGGTCCAGAACTTGAGGCGGTGACCGGCCCGGATGCCGCCGCTCATCTCCAGGAGCTGGCGCAGCGTGATGCCGAGCGGGGCCTCGTACTGGCCGGGGCTGGTGACATGGCCGCTGAGCGAGTAGAGCGTGAAGCCCGGGGACTTCTCGCTCCCCATCGACTTGAACCAGTCCTTGCCCCTGTTCAGGATCGCGGGAACCGAGGCGATGGACTCCACGTTGTTCACCACAGTGGGGCAGGCGTACAGACCGGCGACCGCGGGGAAGGGGGGTCGCAGCCGGGGCTGTCCACGCCGTCCTTCGAGAGAGTCGAGCAGCGCGGTTTCCTCACCACAGATGTACGCGCCGGCACCTGCGTGCACCGTGAGTTCCAGATCGAGTCCCGAGCCCAGGACGTTCTTCCCCAGGTAACCCGCCTCGTACGCCTCTCGTACGGCCTCGTGCAGTCGTCGCAGCACGGGGACGACCTCACCGCGCAGATAGATGAACGCGTGCGACGAACGGATCGCGTAACACGCGATCACGATGCCCTCGATGAGGCTGTGCGGGTTCGCGAAGAGGAGCGGGATGTCCTTGCAGGTCCCCGGCTCCGATTCGTCGGCGTTGACAACCAGATAGTGCGGTTTTCCGTCGCCCTGCGGGATGAACTGCCACTTCATCCCGGTGGGGAAGCCCGCGCCGCCGCGTCCGCGCAGACCGGAGTCCTTGACGTACGCGATCAGGTCGTCGGGGTCCATGGCGAGCGCCTTGCGCAGCCCCTCGTACCCGTCGTGGCGGCGGTAGGTCTCCAGGGTCCAGGATTCGGGCTGGTCCCAGAAGGAGGAGAGGACGGGGGCGAGCAGCTTCTCGGGGCTCGTCCCGTTGTGGTCGATCTCGGCGGCCAAGGTCATCACTCCCCCTCCTCGGCTACGGGCCCGGCCGGATGTTCCGGGTCGGAGGCCGAGGTCTGCTGCGGTGCGTCGTGCGAGCTGAGGTGTTCGGACGGCGAAGGGTCGTGCGGCTGCTCCTGCTTGGGCCGGCCGTCGCGCGGGGCGACGACGCGGGCCTTCGGCAGGGCCTCGCCCTTGGCGAGCTTGAGGCCGACGAGAGAGGCGGGGCCCGCGCCGCCGGAGGCCTCGACGGCACCGGGGCGCTCGTCGGGGAAGCCGGCCAGGATGCGGGCGGTCTCCTTGTAGGAGCAGAGCGGGGCGCCGCGGGTGGGCTCGACGGTCCGCCCGGCGATCAGGTCGTCGACGAGCTGCGTGGCGCTCTCGGGCGTCTGGTTGTCGAAGAACTCCCAGTTCACCATCACGACGGGCGCGAAGTCGCAGGCGGCGTTGCACTCGATGTGTTCGAGGGTGACCTTGCCGTCGTCGGTCGTCTCGTTGTTCTCGACGCCGAGGTGCTCCTTCAGCGTGTCGAAGATGGCGTCGCCGCCCATGACCGCGCACAGGGTGTTGGTGCAGACCCCGACCTGGTAGTCCCCACTGGGCTTGCGCCGGTACATGGAGTAGAAGGTCGCGACGGCCGTGACCTCGGCGGTGGTGAGGTCGAGGGTCTCGGCGCAGAAGGCCATCCCCGTACGGGAGACGTACCCCTCCTCGGACTGTACGAGGTGGAGCAGCGGCAGCAGTGCGGAGCGGCTTCCCGGGTAGCGGGCGATCACCTCCTTCGCGTCCGCGTCGAGCCGGGCGCGCACGTCGGCCGGGTAGGCGGGGGCGGGGAGCTGCGGCATCCCCAGACTGACCTCTTGGTTTGCGGTCACCGGTCGACGCCTCCCATCACGGGGTCGATGGACGCGACGGCGACGATCACGTCGGCGACCTGGCCGCCCTCGCACATCGCCGCCATGGCTTGCAGATTGGTGAAGGACGGGTCGCGGAAGTGGACCCGGTAGGGGCGGGTGCCGCCGTCGGAGACGACGTGCACACCGAGTTCGCCCTTGGGGGACTCGACGGCGGTGTACGTCTGCCCGGCGGGGACCCGGAAGCCTTCGGTCACCAGCTTGAAGTGGTGGATCAGGGCTTCCATGGAGGTGCCCATGATGTTCCTGATGTGGTCGAGCGAGTTGCCGAGTCCGTCCGCGCCGAGGGCGAGCTGGGCGGGCCAGGCGATCTTCTTGTCCGCGACCATGACCGGGCCCGGCTCAAGCCGTTCCAGGCACTGCTCGACGATCCGGAGCGACTCGCGCATCTCGTCCATGCGGATGAGGAAGCGTCCGTAGGAGTCGCAGGTGTCGGTGGTCGGCACCTCGAAGTCGTAGGTCTCGTAGCCGCAGTACGGATCGCTCTTGCGCAGGTCGTGCGGGAGTCCGGCGGAGCGCAGGACCGGACCGGTGGCGCCGAGCGCCATGCAGCCGGTGAGGTCGAGGTAGCCGACGTCCTTCATGCGGGCCTTGAAGATGGGGTTGCCGGTGGCGAGCTTGTCGTACTCCGGCAGGTTCTTCTTCATGGTCTTGATGAACTCGCGCAGCGCGTCGACCGCGCCCGGGGGCAGGTCCTGGGCGAGGCCGCCGGGGCGGACGAACGCGTGGTTCATCCGGAGTCCGGTGATCAGCTCGAAGAGGTCGAGAACCAGTTCACGATCGCGGAAGCCGTAGATCATGATCGTGGTCGCGCCCAGCTCCATACCGCCGGTGGCGATGCAGACCAGGTGCGAGGAGATCCGGTTGAGCTCCATCAGGAGCACGCGCAGGACCGTGGCCCGGTCGGGGATCTGGTCCTCGATGCCGAGGAGCTTCTCGACACCCAGGCAGTACGCCGTCTCGTTGAAGAACGGCGTCAGGTAGTCCATGCGCGTGACGAAGGTGGTGCCCTGGGTCCAGTTGCGGAATTCGAGGTTCTTCTCGATGCCGGTGTGGAGGTAGCCGATGCCGCAGCGGGCCTCGGTGACGGTCTCACCGTCGATCTCCAGGATCAGCCGCAGCACGCCGTGCGTGGACGGGTGCTGGGGACCCATGTTGACGATGATGCGTTCGTCGTCGGACTTCGCGGCGGATTCGACGACCTCGTCCCAGTCGCCGCCGGTGACTGTATATACAGTCCCCTCGGTCGTGGCACGGGGCGTTGCATGGGGAGTGGTCATCAGGAGTACGACCTCCGCTGGTCCGGAGCCGGGATCTGGGCGCCCTTGTACTCGACGGCGATGCCGCCGAGCGGGTAGTCCTTGCGCTGCGGGAAGCCCTGCCAGTCGTCCGGCATCATGATCCGGGTCAGGGCCGGGTGCCCGTCGAAGACGATGCCGAAGAAGTCGTACGCCTCGCGCTCGTGCCAGTCGTTGGTCGGATAGACCTCGACGAGGGACGGGATGTGCGGGTCGCTGTCCGGGGCGGAGACCTCCAGCCGGATGACCCGGCCGTGGGTGAGGGACCGCAGGTGGTAGACGGCGTGCAGCTCGCGTCCCTTGTCCGCGAGGAAGTGGACGCCGCTGACGCCCGTACAGAGCTCGAAGCGCAGGGCGGGATCGTCGCGCAGGGTGCGGGCGACCTGGAGCAGGTGCTCGCGTGCGATGTGGAAGGTGAGCTCGTCGCGGTCGACGACCGTGCGCTCGATGGCGCTCTCGGGGAGCAGGTCCTGTTCCTCCAGCGCCCCTTCGAGCTCGTCGGCCACCTCGTCGAACCACCCCCCGTACGGCCGTGAGGAGGCTCCCGGCAGGGTGATCGTGCGGATGAGGCCGCCGTAACCGGAGGTGTCGCCGCCGTTGTTGGCGCCGAACATCCCCTTGCGTACGCGGATGACCTCGCCGCCGGTGTCGCGCGGGGCGGGGACGGAGTTGCCGTTCTGCCCCTCGCCGTGGGTGTTGTCGCTCACCGCAGGAGCCCCTTCATCTCGATCAGGGGCAGCGCCTTGAGAGCCGCTTCCTCCGCCTCGCGGGCGGCTTCCTCCGCGTTGACCCCGAGCTTGCCGTCCTGGATCTTCTGGTGGAGCTTCAGGATGGCGTCCAGCAGCATCTCGGGACGTGGCGGGCATCCCGGCAAATAGATATCGACCGGCACAATATGATCAACACCCTGCACAATGGCGTAATTGTTGAACATTCCGCCCGATGACGCACAAACCCCCATGGAGATGACCCACTTGGGGTTCGGCATCTGGTCGTAGACCTGCCGCAGGACGGGCGCCATCTTCTGGCTCACCCGGCCCGCGACGATCATCAGGTCAGCCTGGCGCGGCGATCCGCGGAAGACCTCCATCCCGAACCGGGCCAGGTCGTAGCGGCCCGCGCCCGTCGTCATCATCTCGATGGCGCAGCAGGCGAGGCCGAACGTGGCCGGGAAGACGGAGGACTTCCGCACCCAGCCGGCGGCCTGTTCGACCGTGGTCAGCACAAAGCCGCTAGGCAGCTTCTCTTCGAGTCCCATGTGTGCCCCTCAGCCCCTCAGTCCCATTCCAGGCCGCCACGACGCCAGACATACGCATAGGCGACGAAGACGGTGAGCACGAAGAGCAGCATCTCCACGAGCCCGAAGATCCCCAGGGCGTCGAAGGAGACCGCCCAGGGATAGAGGAAGACGATCTCGATGTCGAAGACGATGAAAAGCATCGCCGTCAGGTAGTACTTGATGGGGAAGCGGCCGCCTCCGGCCGGTGTCGGCGTGGGTTCGATACCGCACTCGTACGCTTCGAGCTTTGCCCGGTTGTACCGCTTGGGGCCGATAAGCGTGGCCATGACCACGGAAAAGATCGCAAACCCTGCCCCGAGGGCGCCGAGCACGAGGATGGGCGCGTAGGCATTCACGCTCCTCGCTCCTTCCAGTCGTCCTTGACCGTTGGACCGCATCGGGCGACCGGCTCGCCACCTCACCAAGATCGTGCACATGTGAGGCAGTTCACAAGCCCGACTGCCCCGCATCCTATGCCCGCCACCCTGTGATCTGCGACACGGGGTACGTCACCGTCTTTGTGATCTCCACCACCTGACGAAGGATCATGAAGTCGTATGAGCGGTGACCTTCGCACGCGAAGCGGCGAAGTGATCACGAGACGTGACATTCACTGGTGTTACCGCTGGTCAAAGACGTGCGGCGCTATCAATGGACGCCCTCTACAAGCAAATTGGCGCTGGATCGCGACGGGGTGGTATGAGCACCGAGCGCCGCCCACTTCCAACCGACCCTCACCCGGACGGGGGTCGGCATGGATGGAAGAGGACATGTGCACGCATTCACGAACTTCCGGATCATGCGCGAGCGGTCGACCCGACGGGCGGCGAAGCGCCCGCCGGAAAGGGCGACGAAGCGTGCCGCCGCCGAAGCGGAGCGGACGTCGGCCGCGTGCGCGAGGGTTGCGTGCCACCGGAACTCCCCACTGTGACCTGCGTCACTCACTCCATCGCGCGGGAAAGCCGGGCTTGGCCATCGGTGCGAACGGATGGTAAGCAGCGGGCAATTCGGGCGTATTACCGAAAGGTAGTGATCACGGCCCTGATCGCCCGTGCCCGTTTTGCCCGTTACGGCGTCAATAAAGGCGCACAGAAAGCGGATTCACAGATTCCGAACGTAACTGTGTCGCAACACACGTTTCTTGATGGGACCCCTGCAGCCCTGATAGCGCTAGTACCCATGTCCCACACCGCTCACATACCCAGCCACCGGAAGCCCCGCCAGCGCGCCTCGAAGTCGGCGCTGCGAGCCGGAGTTGCCGGTGGCGTCCTCAGCACCATCGCGGTCGCGGGTGCCGCCGGTCCGGCCCAGGCCGAACCGGTGACCCAGACCATCGAGATGCCCACCATCACCGCCGGGCTCTCCACCGCCGTCGCCGCCTCCGCACAGGCCACGCAGCAAATCGCCCTCGACCTGGAGACGCAGGCCCACGAGGAGGCCGCGGCCGAGAGCGCTGCGAAGAAGGCCAAGAAGGCCAAGGCCGAGGCCGTCCGCAAGGCCGAGGCCGAGAAGAAGGCCGAAGCCGCCGCCAAGGCCAGGGCCGAGGCCGAGGCGGAAGCCCAGGAGCGCGCCGAGCGCGCCTCCCGCACCGCCGAGCGCACGACGCTCAGCGCCCCCTCCAGCTCCTCCTCGGGCAACTCGGCCTCCGCCTCCGCCCCCTCGTCCGCCCCGTCCTCCTCGTCGACCGCCACGGGCTCCGCCGCCGCCATCGTCGCGTTCGCCAAGGCCCAGGTCGGCGACGCGTACGTATCCGGTGGCACCGGCCCCAACGCGTGGGACTGCTCCGGCCTGGTCCAGGCCGCGTACCGCTCGGTGGGCATCGACCTCCCGCGCGTCTCGCAGTCCCAGTCGACCGCCGGCACCCAGGTCTCCCTGGACAACCTCCAGCCCGGCGACATCCTGTACTGGGGCGGCGCGGGCAGCGCGTACCACGTCGCGATCTACGTGGGCGGCGGCCAGTTCGTCGGCGCTCAGAACTCCAGCACCGGCACGGTGCAGCGCTCCATGGACTACGACCGGCCGTCCGGCGCGGTCCGCGTTCTCTGATTCACCAGCGCGTCACCAGCGGATCGGACGCATCCGTTCCAGCACGGCTGAGGGCCGCCGCTCCCCCGCTCGGGAGTGGCGGCCCTCGGCCGTGATCCGGTCATCGCACCGCCGCGGTGATCAGCGCGGCAGCCGGTCCAGCAGCCAGGTGCACAGTTCCTCGGTGATGGCCGTGTGCGCGGTGGTCTCCGACGAGCAGAGGAACTCGTCCACCTCGCTGTCCTCCGGGGACAGGCCGTCGACGTTCGCGTACAGGTCATCGGGCCGGTCGAGGTCACGGATCGCGACCGCGCTCACCGTCGGGACGAAACAGACGTCCGGGTGGCGCAGGTCCACCGTCGCGCCGAACTTCTCCAGCATGGACGCCAGGATCCGGTACGAGCCGAGCGTGCCGCCCGGGGCGCCGTCGAGGGCCGGGAACCCGCTCGTCGTGATCGTCTTCTCGGCCTTCGGGAACAGCCGCTTCAGCTCCGCGACGACGACATCGTGCCCCTCCGCCTGGGTGAGGAGGGTCGTGCCCGGGTAGACCCGGTCGCCGGTGGACGCCAGCGCGGTCTGGCCGGGCGGCACCTCCGGTCCCTGGCCGTCGCCCCGGCCGTTGGCCACGGCGATCGTGCGGGGCCTGGCGGGCCAGCCGCCGACCGCGCGCAGCGCCGCCAGGAACTTCTCGCGCTCCGGGTCGATCCCGACGGTGCCGTCGTCGCTGTTGTAGTGACGCCACAGCATCTGCCGTGCGGCGGAACTGTCCATCTGCCGTGCGAAGTTGTTGGCGACCGGGATGAAGTGCGCGAAGGCCTGGAGCCCGATCGGGATGACGGCGCCCCGGTGCGGGCTGTCGTAGGAGAAGTACAGCGCGGTCTGGTGGTCGACCCGGTCGTGCTCCATCTTCGCCAGCGCGTAGCGGGTGACGATCCCGCCCATGCTGAAGCCGCCGACCGTCAGGGGCTCGTCGCCCTGCCGGGAGCCGATGGTGTGGTGGATCGCGGCGGTCGCGGTCTTGGCGTTGTCCAGGATCGAGGCGCCGCGGTCGTCGTAGCCGAGCAGGACGACGTCGTGGCCCCGCCGCTTCAGGGATCCGATGAGCGGGAAGTCCTCCTCCAGCCCCAGGTAGAGCGCGTCGAGATCGCTCCGGCCGTGGTTGAAGCCGTCCGCCATGATCACCGGCCGCCGGATGCCCTGGTGACCGTCCGCGTAGTAGACCCGGGCGAAGCCGCCGGGCAGGTCCCACTCCTCGTCGGCGGCCGGGGCCGTGGCCCCACCGACCGCGGTGGCCTGCGGTGAACCCGCCAGCGTGAACGCGCCGATGGCCTGCTCCGCGCTCTCGCCCTGCTGTTCGGACACTGTGTCGCTCCTCCGTCCGCGCACATGCCGCAGGGGCCCGACGGAGACGGGCTCGGAGACTGCGGAGGGATGCGAGGACCCGCACATCATGGCGGCGGTTCCGACGGTCGCGGGCCCCCGCACCACGTGGTGTCACTCCGTCGGGTGGAAAGCCGCAGCGGCATGTTTGACCTGCGGGAAGGCTTGTTTGGCCGGTCTCTTGCGGTACGGGGGCGGCGGCCGTCCCGCTCCTCCTGGGCAGGGACCGCCCCGCCCCGCTCCCGACGCGTCGGGGACCGGAGGATTCCCGCCATTCACCCCGTCACCCGTACGCCGGACACCGCGACGGCCGCCCACCGCGCCCCCGCCACGGCCAGCGCCAGGCCCATCAGCGCGGCGCTCACCCAGACCGGCGCCCGGTGGCCGAGCCCCGCGTCGAGGGCCGGTCCGCCCGCCCACGGGCCCACCGCGGCCCCCGGGTTGAACGCGCTCGTGGCCGATGCCCCGGCGAGCGCCGGGGCTCCGGCGGCCTGCCCGAGGAGCCGGGTGATCAGGGCCGTGCCCGTACCGAAGGCGAGCAGGCCGCGGGC
The DNA here is from genome assembly GCF_040613515.1 of Streptomyces sp. NPDC006261. NCBI lineage: Bacteria > Bacillati > Actinomycetota > Actinomycetes > Kitasatosporales > Streptomycetaceae > Streptomyces > Streptomyces sp. NPDC006261. Next base: position 47,699 of record NZ_JBEXSI010000008.1, on the reverse strand, counting down.
CCGAGGACGTAGACGGCGCATGGCATGGGTGCAGATCCCTTGGACGGAACCGTCGGTGGACAGGCGAACCGAGGTGCGGGGGTGCGGGGCCGCGCGAGGCCGCCGGAGGACCGGCGGGCGACACGGAGGCGTGCCCGGGCGCAATCTCCGGCCCGGGGCACGGAACCGGCCCGGGGCACGGAACCGGACCGGGGCACGGAACCCTGCGTACGGCGGTACTTCAGCGCGTACGCGGGGTGGGAACGGCCCGTCCCCGCGGTGATCCGGCGGGGGCGGCGCCGTGGCGAGGGCGGCCGGTGACCCGTGGGGTCGTCCGGCGACGCTCAGCGGCAGTTCGCCCACCGGCGCACCGGTGGGCGGAGTCTGTCGGACTCGGGGCTGGACATGGGGCGAGACTACCGGGCGGTCAGCGGCGGCGCTGGCGGCGGTTCGTCCGCTCCGGCTCCCGCGCGGAGGTGGTGGGCGCGGGCAGCGCGTCGTACGAGGCGTCCAGCTCCTCGTCGTCCTCCTCGGGGGAGGTCAGGCCCGCGGCGAACCGGGGCTCCAGGAAGAGACCGTGGTGCTGGGGCGGCGCGGTGTCCTCGGCGCCCGGTTCCGGGCGTGAGGAGTTCCGGGGCAGGGAGGCGGTCGTCATGGCTGTCTGTCCTTGGGTCGAGCAGCGCTGTATCGGCTTGTCCCGTACCCCGTTGGCCTGCGTTCGATGTACGCGTGGGGCGGAGAAGAGCGTCGTACGCGCCGCGTGCCGCAGCTCAGGGCGAGGGCGGGCCCCAGCCGGTCCGGGACTGCCGATGACCGGGGGTGGCGCGCAAATCATCGCACACGATCACGTGGGGGGTACGGGATTACGCCCTGGCCCGGGCCGGGCCGCGGCTCACAGCACCACGCGGAAGTGCGTCGTCAGGCGCCGGTCCTCGCCCAGGACGTGGAACGCGAGGCCCGGGGGCTGGTCGCGGTCGGCCGGCCGGTCCCCCTCCCAGGGCATGCGCAGGGTCCACGTCACGGCGGGCCCGACGATGAGGGGGCGGCCGGCGAAGGTGGACGCGGCGGCCGTGTGGGCGTGGCCGGTGAGGACGGCGACGACCCCGGGGTGGGCGTCCAGGAGGGCTGCGAGGTGCTCCGGCTCCTCCAGCCGCCCGGCGTCGGGCAGCGGGTGGTGGAGCACGACGGGCGGCTGGTGGAAGGCGATCAGCGCGGGCACGCCGTCCGGGAGCGCGCCGAGGGTGGCGTCGATCCAGGCGAGCGTCTCCGCGTCGAGGCGCCCCTCGTCGCGGCCGGGGATGGTGGAGTCGCACATCAGGAGGGCGGTTCCGGCGATCCGGTGGACCCGGTTGACGGGGGCGGTGGCCGGGACCTCGCCGAGGAACGCCTTGCGGTAGGCGGGGCGCGCGTCGTGGTTCCCGGGGCAGGTCAGGACGGGGAAGGGGGCGGTCAGGATGCGGGCCGCCTCCTCGTACTCGGCCTCCGTCGCGTGATCGGCGATGTCTCCGGTGACCAGCAGCGCGTCGACCGGGCGGGGCAGGGCCCGGAGGTACTCCATGACGCGGGTGGCCCTGCGCGTCGCACGGTCACTGCCGTCCAGGTGCAGATCACTGATCTGAGCGAGCAACATGTCGGACCGTCCCCCGTATAACGCTAATTTCCAGTTTCCCGTTAGGACTCTAGAGTGGGGGCGGACAGAGTTCAAGGACAGGACTCAGCGACAGGACTCGAGGGCAGGGCGGCGAGGGGGGTGAGGCGGGTGAAACAGCGGCCTGTCATGGAGCTGGCGAGCACCATCCACCACGACGGGGACGGCGGCGTCGCCGACGACCTGGAGACGGTCCGGGGGACCACGCGGTGGATCCAGCAGCAGACCGGGGGCATCGCCCCCCGCGAGTTCCTCAGCGGGGAGCTGGTCGCCGACGAGGAGCTCCGGGACGCGATCGTCGGCGTACGACGGGCCGTGCGGGCCCTGTTCGCGCGGGTGGTCAGCCCGGCCCCGCCCAGCCCGGCGGACGCCCACCGCCTGATGCCGGCCGACGAGGCCCTGGCCCGCCTCAACGCGGCCGCCGCCCGGGAGCTCGTCGCCCCGCAGCTGGAGTGGCCCGCCGAAGGGCCCCCCGTGGCCCGGCTGCTGTCGGCCGGGGGCGATCCGCGCGTACGGCTGGTCGCGGCGCTGGCGCGCGATGCCGTGGACTTCCTGAGCGGGCCGGAGCATGAACTACTGCGGGCCTGCCACGCGCCGCGCTGCGTCCGTTACTTCATCAGGAGCCACGGCCGCCAGGAGTGGTGCCGGCCGTCCTGCGGCAACCGGGCCCGGGTGGCCCGCCACTACGAGCGCACGCGGGGTACGGCGACAGGACAGCCCGGGGGGCCGGTCGGCCAGGGCTGAGCCCGGGGACCGCCGTCGGCCCGGGCGCAGCGCCCTCACGCCGGGGCGGGGGTGCCGGCGGCCCAAAATGCCGGGGCCCCTGCTGCCGACCATGCTGATCGTCACCGGGGGCCCGCCGGGCCGGCTGGGGCTCGGGGGCGCTGTTCCTCGGCGCGGGGGCCGCCAGGGGACCGGCGGTGCGGTGGGCCGGGCGGAGTCGCCCGAGCGCACCGGAGCCGGGTCCGGTCCCTGCCCCGCCGGCGGTCCCGAACGGCCTCAGGCCTTCGGGGCCACCTTCGACAGTCCGTTGATGATGCGGTCCATCGCGTCGCCGCCCGTCGGGTCGGTCAGGTTGGCCAGCATCTTGAGCGTGAACTTCATCAGGAGCGGGTGGGTCAGGCCGCGCTGGGTGGCGACCTTCATGACCTTCGGATTGCCGATCAGCTTCACGAAGGCGCGGCCCATCGTGTAATAGCCGCCGTAGGTCTCCTTGAGCACCTTCGGGTAGTTGTTCAGGGCCAGTTCGCGCTGGGCGGGGGTGGCGCGGGCATGCGCCTGGACGATGACGTCGGCCGCGATCTGGCCCGACTCCATGGCGTACGCGATGCCCTCGCCGTTGAACGGGTTGACCATGCCGCCCGCGTCGCCGACCAGCAACAGGCCCTTGGTGTAGTGCGGCTGGCGGTTGAAGGCCATGGGGAGAGCGGCGCCGCGGATGGGCATCGTCATGTTCTCCGGGGTGTAGCCCCACTCCTCGGGCATCGAGGCGCACCAGGCCTTGAGCACCTCGCGCCAGTCCAGCTCCTTGAAGGCGGAGGAGGAGTTGAGGATGCCGAGGCCCACGTTGGAGGTGCCGTCGCCCATGCCGAAGATCCAGCCGTAGCCGGGCAGCAGCCGGTCCTGGGCGCCGCGCTTGTCCCACAGCTCCAGCCAGGACTCCAGGTAGTCGTCGTCGTGGCGGGGCGAGGTGAAGTACGTACGCACGGCGACGCCCATCGGGCGGTCCTCGCGGCGGTGCAGGCCCATCGCGAGGGAGAGCCGGGTGGAGTTGCCGTCGGCGGCGACGACGAGGGGGGCGTGGAAGGTGAGCGGGGTCTTCTCCTCGCCGACCTTCGCCTCGACGCCGGTGATGCGGCCGGTGCGCTCGTCGCGGATCGGGGCACCCACGTTGCAGCGCTCGTACAGCCGGGCGCCGGCCTTCTGCGCCTGCCGGGCGAGCTGCTCGTCGAAGTCGTCGCGCTTGCGGACCAGTCCGTAGTCCGGGTAGGAGGCGAGATCCGGCCAGTCCAGCTGGAGCCGGACGCCGCCGCCGATGATGCGCAGGCCCTTGTTGCGCAGCCAGCCGGCCTCCTCGGAGATGTCGATCCCCATGGAGACGAGCTGTTTCGTGGCGCGCGGCGTGAGGCCGTCGCCACAGACCTTCTCCCGGGGGAACGCCGTCTTTTCCAGCAGCAGGACGTCGAGTCCGGCCTTGGCGAGGTAGTACGCGGTCGTGGAGCCGGCTGGGCCCGCTCCGACGACGATCACGTCCGCGCTGTGCTCGGAGAGGGGCTCGGTCACGGTCGGATCTCCCGAAGACTCGAATTCGCGTGCCGCGCGGCACATGTCCCGTGCAGTCTATGGGGGCCTGCAGAACAACCCTCCGAAGGGCTCCCTCATGTCGATAGCACCTGTTCCGCCCACTGCCCCGGCCCCCGCGGTACGTCTGCGCGTCCCGACCGACGAGGACGCCCTGATCTGGCACCGGGTCTTCGACGACCCCGAGGTGATGGAGTTCCACGGCGGCCGGAGCGCCGAGTTCTCCGTCTACGAGGAACTCACCGCGCGCCAGCGGCGCCACGACGCGGAGCTCGGCTTCTGCCTGTGGACCCTCACCGACGAGGACGACACCGTGCTCGGCTTCACCGGGGCGCAGCCGTGGCCCCATACGCACTTCGGCCCGGTCGGCGCCATCGAGATCGGCTGGCGGCTGGGCCGTAGGGCCTGGGGACGCGGTTACGCCACCGCCGCCGCCCGCACCACGCTGGAGCGGCTGCGGGCGGCCGGGGTGCCGGACGTCGTCGCGATGATCGACTCCCGTAACGCCAGATCCATCGCGGTGGCGGAGCGGCTCGGGATGCGGCACGCGGAGACCTTCACCACCCCGCGCGCCGGACAGGAGGGGTACTGCTACCGGCTGGCGCTCTAGCGTTCGAAAAGCTCAGGTGCGGGTGGCCCGGTGCAGGGCCACCACGCCGCCGGTGAGATTGCGCCACGCCACCTTCGACCAGCCCGCCTTCTGAAGGAGTGCGGCGAGGCCGGGCTGGTCGGGCCAGGCGCGGATGGACTCGGCGAGATAGACGTACGCGTCCGGGTTGGAGGAGACCGCCCGGGCGGCCGGCGGAATCGCGCGCATCAGGTACTCCGTGTAGACCGTGCGGAACGGAGTCCACGTCGGCTGCGAGAACTCGCAGATCACGACCCGGCCGCCCGGCTTCGTCACCCGGTACAGCTCGCGCAGCGCGGTCTCGGTGTCCTGGATGTTGCGCAGCCCGAAGGAGATCGTGACGGTGTCGAAGACCTCGTCCCTGAACGGCAGCCTCATGCCGTCGCCCGCTGTGAACGGCATCCAGGGGTGGCGCCGCTTGCCGACCTTCAGCATGCCCAGCGAGAAGTCGCACGGCACCACATAGGCGCCGGCCTGGGCGAAGGGCTGCGAGGAGGTCGCGGTGCCCGCCGCCAGGTCGAGGATCTTCTGCGCGGGGCGGGCGCCGACGGCCGCCGCGACCGCCTTGCGCCACAGCCGGGCCTGGCCCAGCGAGATCACGTCGTTGGTCAGGTCGTAGTTGGCCGCCACACCGTCGAACATCGAGGCGACTTCGTGCGGCTGCTTGTCCAGGGAGGCTCGGGTCACCCTTCCATTCAAGCAGCCTGCCCGTACGGATCGGTGGGGGCGGTCCCGATCGCGACGCGTCCGGCGACCCGGCGGTGCGGGGCGTTGACGAAGATCGTCCTGCGGCCCGTTCCCGCACGGAAGGGGGTGTGGTCACGGAGGGCTCGGGGGACAGGGCAGCACAGGCGCTCCGCGAGGCACCGGATTCGTACCGACGGACGAGACGCCGCGTCCCCCCGGCCGGTCTCCCGAACTGATCGTCGTCCGCCTTCAACCTTTTCGGCACCCGCGAACTCTGTAAGGGGTGGAACGAGGAGAGGGAGGGCGGATGCCGGCAGGGGCGGAGCCCGAGCGGGCGGCGGACGGCGGGAGCGCCGCGTTCGAGGCGTACGCGCGGGACGGCCAGCGGCGGCTGTACCGGACGGCCTACCTGCTCTGCGGGAACGTGGAGGGCGCCAAGGACCTGACGCAGACGACCCTCGCCAAGCTGTTCCAGCACTGGCGCCGGGCGAGCCGGGCGGACCATCTCGACGCCTACGCCAGGACCGTCCTCGTCCGCACGTATGTGGCCGAACACAGGCGCTCCGTCCGGGATTTGCTCGCACACCGGTCGCATGCTCCCCGCCCGCAGGCCGACCCGGCCTCCCGCGCCGATCTCCGTGTCACGCTGCTCGCCCTGCTCGACGAACTCCCGCCCCGGGCCCGGGCGGTGGTCGTCCTGCGGTACTGGGACGACCTGAGCGTGGAGTCGGTCGCCTCGCTGCTGCGGTGCAGCGAGTCCACGGTGAAGAGCCAGTCTTCGCGCTCACTCGTCCGGCTGCGCGCCCGCATGGGCGATGCCCAGCTCTACTCCACCGGAAGCTGAGGGCCGGTCATGACTCCAGAAGGCCGACCCGGTTCACCCGGGGAAGAGATCTTCCGGGACGCGCTCCACCGGGCCGCAGGGGCCCTGCCCCCGCTGCCCGATCTGGTGCCCGACGCCGTACGGGAGGGGCAGCGGCGGCGGGCCCGGAGCCGGGGGCTCGCGGTGGCGGGGACCTTCGTCGCGGTGACCGCCGTGACGCTGGGCCTCTCCCTGCTGGGACCCTTGCTGCGGCAGACACCCGACACCGGACCCGCCGTCCCTCCCCCCGGCCCCTCCACCACCCGGCCCACGCCCGCCCCCTCCCCCGACTCCCCCGACCCGACGGAGCCCGTAACCGGCATGCCGATACCCGCACCCTCGTCGCCGCCCATGGCCACGCCCACTCCCCCGCCCTCGTTCCCGCTCTGGTCGCCGCCTCCGTCGCCCCCCTCCTTCACGCCCCCGGCCACGCGCAGCGCCACGCCGGACGCGGGGCCGTCCGCAGCCGGGTCGTCCACATCCGGGCCGTCCACCGCCGCCGAGCCGTTCACCGCGACGCCGCGCCCCGGGGCGACCTCATGACGGGCCGCCGCGGCCTGGGCACCCTGCCGCGCGACGAACCGGCCCGCGACGCCGAGACGTTCCGGCTGCGCGCGCTTCCCGGCGACCAGACAGGGGCCGGGGGCCCGGGGCGCCCGCCGCGGGGCCGGTCCGGGAGCCGCTCGCCGTCCCGGTCCGGGAGCCGCTCGCCGTCCCGGTCCCGCGCCCGTGAGCGGCGAAGACGCCGGAACCGGCGCCGGACGGCGGGCCTGGCCGTGCTCGTCCTGGCGGCCGTGGCCCTGGTGGCCGTCCTCATCGACCGGCCCTGGCAGACCGGGGACCCGTCCGTCACCGCCGACGCGGGGCCCGCGACCGGGTCCGGTGACGACGACGCCGAGACCCCCCTCGCCCCGGCCCCACCGCCCGCGACCCCCTCCACCGCACCGCCCTCGCCCACCCCCTCGCCCCCGGCCGACGACGACCGGCCTCCCCGGGCCTTTGACGTGCCCGCCTCCGGCCCCGGCACGTTCACCGTCGCCCGCGCGGGCGTCACGAAGTCCGGCAAGGGGGAGCCCTACCGGGTCGAGGTGGAGGACGGCATCGGCGTCGACCCCGACCGGGCCGCCGAGGACATCGCGGCGATCCTGGCCGATCCGCGCGGCTGGAGCCACGGCGGCGAGCACTCGTTCCGCCAAGTCGCGGACACATCGGCCGGGTTGGTGGTCAAGATAGGCACTGCGACGACCACGGACCGGCTCTGCGGCGCCTACGGGCTGAAGACCCGGGGCGAGGTCAACTGCCGGGGCGGCGAGCAGGTCATGGTCAACCTGAAGCGCTGGCAGCTGGGTTCACCGCAGTTCGACGGGCCCGTCGCCGAGTACCGGGCCCTGATCATCAACCACGAGGTCGGCCACTGGCTGGGGCGCGGCCACGAGACCTGCCCGGGGAAGGGGCGCCCCGCGCCCGCGATGATGCAGCAGATCCACGGACTGAAGGGGTGCGTGGCCAACGCCTGGCCGTACGACGCCGAGGGGCGCTATCTGGGCGGCCCGAAGGTGCCGTGAGCCCTTGTGGCCTCTCGTACGGAGTCGGCTCAGCGGGCGCGGTGGACGAGCCGCCCCGCGAGCACCGTCGCCACGCAGAACCTCGCTCCGCCCGCGCGCAGCGCCGCCTCGTCGGGCACGTCGAAGACGGCGAAGTCGGCGCGGCCGCCCACGGCCAGCGGGCCGTGGGCGGTGGCGGCCAGGCCGCCGCCGGCCGCGAAGGGGTCCAGGTCGGGCGGTCCGGCGTGGCCCGCACCCTGGACCTGGACCAGCCCCGACCGGGAGACGGCCGTCCGCAGCGCCGGCTCGTCCGCACCGAACGGGCCCACCACATGCGTGGTCCCGTGCCGCAGCATCCTCTGGAGCCCGCGCCGTACGCTGCCTGCCCGGCGGACCGTGTCCATCGTCACTGCGATCCGCTCGAACTCCTCGCCCCACAAAGGCAGTTCACCCAGCTCATCGGCCTCGCGCGGGTCCGGGTGGTAGCAGCGGGTGAGCAGTTCCCGGGCCCGGTCCTGGCGGAGGCCGGGCACGAGGAGGCCCGGCCAGCGGCGGACCCTGGCCGCCGGGTGCGCGGCGGCGACCTCCTCGTACGGCCCGATGGTGGCGATCCGGTCGCCGTCCACGGCCACCGCACCCTCCACGACAGCCGCCGCACCGACCGGCAGGACCAGCGGCGCGACGTGAACCGTCAGCACGGGAGCACTAGTCGGCGTTGAGGAGCTTGAGCTCCGGGTGGGCCGTGCCGCCCTCGATCGCAGTGGAGGAGATGTGCGAGACCACGCGCTCGTCGACCGGGTCCATCGCCGGGTCGTCGTGCACGACGAGGTGCTCGTACGTGGTGGCGCGCTGCGCCGGGACCCGGTCCGCCTTGCGGATCAGGTCGATGATCTCCAGCCGGTTGGACCGGTGCCTGGCGCCGGCCGAGGAGACCACGTTCTCCTCCAGCATGATCGAGCCGAGGTCGTCGGCGCCGTAGTGCAGCGACAGCTGGCCGACCTCCTTGCCGGTGGTCAGCCAGGAGCCCTGGATGTGGGCGACGTTGTCGAGGAAGAGCCGGGCGATGGAGATCATCCGCAGGTACTCGAAGAGCGTGGCCTGCGTCTGGCCCTTCAGCTTGTTGTTCTCCGGCTGGTAGGTGTACGGGATGAAGGCGCGGAAGCCGCCCGTACGGTCCTGGACGTCCCGGATCATCCGCAGGTGCTCGATGCGCTCGGCATTGGTCTCGCCGGTGCCCATCAGCATGGTGGAGGTGGACTCCACACCCAGGCCGTGCGCGATCTCCATGATCTCCAGCCAACGCTCGCCGGACTCCTTGAGCGGGGCGATGGCGTTGCGCGGCCGGGCGGGGAGCAGCTCGGCGCCGGCGCCGGCGAAGGAGTCGAGCCCGGCGGCGTGGATGCGGCTGATGGCCTCCTCGGCGGAGACCTTGGAGATCTTGGCCATGTGCTCGATCTCGGAGGCGCCCAGCGAGTGGATGACCAGCTGCGGGTACGCCTTCTTGATCGCGGAGAAGTGCTCCTCGTAATACTCGACGCCGAAGTCCGGGTGGTGGCCGCCCTGGAACATGATCTGGGTGCCGCCGAGCTCGACGGTCTCCGCGCAGCGGCGCAGGATGTCCTCGATGTCCCGGGTCCAGCCCTTGGCCTTGTCCTTGGGCGGCGCGTAGAAGGCGCAGAACTTGCAGGCCGTCACACACACGTTGGTGTAGTTGATGTTGCGCTCGATGATGTACGTCGCGATGTGCTCCGTACCGGCGTAACGGCGTCGGCGTACGGCGTCGGCGGCCGCCCCCAGCGCGTGCAGCGGCGCCGAGCGGTAGAGGTCGAGCGCCTCCTCCGGGGTGATCCGACCGCCCTCGGCGGCTCGGTCGAGGACGGGCTGAAGGTCGGCCTTCTCGGTCACCGGGCTGTCACCTTTCGGCGGTTTTTTGAGGATCCTCGGACCGATCCAGCGTACGCCAGCCCCTTGCGCCGTCAGCCGCCGGACCGGGTGAGGTCCCCGTACGGGAGGCCCGCGCCGCGCTCCAGCGACCGGTAGCCGAGCGTTCCGTCGGCGGTGAGGCGGAAGACCAGGTCCGCCTCGGTGGTGGTGCACAGGCCCGGGCTGCTGGGGCGGTCCGGGTCGGTGCGCTCGCGGACCTTGAGCTCCTTCGCGGTGCCGGAGGTGAGGGTGCCGACGCTGTTGCAGGTGACGGTGATGCCGAGCTGGGAGATCGTGGTGGACATCCGGACGACCTGGGTGCCCTTCCTCCCCTCGGTGAAGACCGCGGTGAGGGTGCCGTGCGGCTGCCCGCTCGTCTTCTCCGTGAGCGGGCCCTCCCAGGTGCCGACGAACGCCTTCGGTACCCCGCTCACCGGGGCCTCGCCCGCGTCGGTGGGGTCGTCGGATCCGGCGGGGGATGGTTCCTGGGACGCGGTGGCCGTGGCGGATGGCGGGCCGGCCGCCGAGTCGCTCTCCTTGCGCCGGTCGGCGTCGCCGCCCGGGAAGAAGCCGTCGAGCAGGCCCGAGCCCAGGGCGACGACCGCGAACGAACCCGCCACGGCCAGCGCCGCGGTGCAGCTCACCCGGCGGCTCCGGCGCGCCGCGGCGCCTGGGCCCGGGCCTGTGCCCGTGCCGGTCTGCGAGTCGGCGCTGACGGTGACGGAGAACCGGGGGGTGTGGGCCCGCTGCGCGGGGGACCCGCCGGGGGGTGTGGTGGGCGGGTGCGGGGTGCCGGGAGGGCCGTCCGGTACGTGGACGAGGGGCGGGCCGAAGACGCCGAGGAGGCCGGAGTCGGCGCCCGGGGAGCCGTCGGAGCCCGTACGGGAATCGGAGCCCGGCCCCTCGTGCGTGTCGGCGCCCGCCCCGAACCCCGCCCCCAGCGACGCGCTGCTGAATGGCACCGGGCCCGAGCCCACCGGCGCGTCCTGCGGTTCCAGGTCCAGCAGCGCCACCGCCGAGCGGCTGACCTCGCCCACCAGCCGGCCTGGCAGCCACCCCGCCGCCACCATCGCCGCCGCGCCGCCCGGAGCGAGCGTGCGGGCGAGGTCGGCCGGGGCGGGCCGCGCGTCCGGGTCCTTGGCCAGGCACCCGGCGACCACCTCGCGCAGCTCGCCCTCCAGGTCGCCCAGTTCGGGCTCCTCGTGCACCACCTTGTAGAGGAGTACGGCGGAGGAGTCGCCGGAGAAGGGGGCGGCGCCGGTCGCCGCGTACGCGAGGACCGCGCCCAGCGAGAAGACGTCCGCCGCACCGGAGACGTCCCGGCCGCGGATCTGCTCGGGGGCCATGTAACCGGGCGAGCCGACGGAGACGCCGGTGGAGGTGAGCGAGACGGTCGCGCCGAGGGCCCGGGCGATGCCGAAGTCGATGAGGCGGGGGCCGTCCAGGGCGAGCAGCACGTTGGAGGGCTTCACGTCGCGGTGGACGATGCCCTGGCCGTGGACGACGTGGAGGGCCTCGGCGAGCCCGGCGCCCAGGGTGCGCACCGCGTGCTCGTGCAGCGGGCCGTGCTCGGTGATCGCCTGGGAGAGCGGCGGCCCGGCGACGTAACCGGTGGCGACCCACGGCACCGGGGCGTCCGGGTCAGCGTCCAGGACGGGGGCGGTCCACTGCGCGCCGATGCGCCGCGCGGACTCCACCTCGCGCCGGAACCTGGCGCGGAACTGCTCGTCCAGGGCGAAGTGCGGATGGACCACTTTCACCGCGACCGTGCGGCCGCCGGCGCTGCGCCCGAGATAGACCCGGCCCATGCCGCCCGCACCGAGCCTGCCGAGCAGCCGGTAGGCACCGATGGTGTGCGGTTCGCCCGCTTCCAGCGGCTGCATATGCGCTCCCCCTGTGAACCCTGAGGTCGGTGAACCCCGGTCGGTCCGGACTCGGACCGAAGCCTAGGGGGCACCACCGGCACGGTCACCGGGAAACGGCCGGACCATTCCCCCTTCTCCGGACGGGAGGGGATGATTTCTCCCTGGGGAAAGGCGCAAATGCGCTGTTCTGCCGACGCCCCATTCCCTGTCCCGAGCGGAAAAGCGCATTCTCTCCTTTCCCGGCTCAGCCGCCGAGCAGCTCCACCCGCACATCCGCCGGGTATCCGGTGTCCGCCCCGGTCCGGCGGGCGAACTCGCGGACACCGGCCAGCTGCTCCGGGCCGAAGCGGAAGTCCAGGGTGGTGAAGTAGCGCTCCAGCACCTCCGCGTCGAAGGCCTCCCAGCGGGCCGCCTGCTCCGCGACCTTGGTGACCTCCTCCAGGGAGAGGTCCCGGGAGGCGAGGAACGCCTGGTGCACCTTGGCCGCCGTGTCGGGGTGGGCGGCCAGGAAGTCCTTGCGGGCCGCCCAGACGGCGAAGACGAACGGCAGCCCCGTCCACTCCTTCCACATCTGGCCCAGGTCGTGGACCTGGAGCCCGAGGCGGGGGGCGTCGTGCAGGTTGGCCCGCAGGGCGGCGTCGCCGATCAGCACGGCCGCGTCCGCCTCCTGCATCATCAGCCCGAGGTCGGGCGGGCAGGTGTAGTAGTCGGGCCGGACCCCGTAACGCTCGGCGAGCAGCAGCTGGGCCAGGCGTACGGAGGTGCGCGAGGTGGAACCGAGCGCGACCCGGGCCCGGTCGAGCTGCTCCAGCGGGAGCTGGGAGACGATCACGCAGGACATCACGGGCCCGTCGCAACCGACCGCGATGTCCGGGAAGGCCACCAGGCCGTCGGCGTTGCGCAGGTACTCCACGAGGGTGACCGGGCCGATGTCCAGGTCGCCCCTGACCAGCTGCTCGCTGAGCCTCTCCGGGGTGTCCTTCGAGAGCTCCAGGTCGAGCAGGGTCCCCGTCCTCGCCAGGCCCCAGTAGAGCGGCAGGCAGTTCAGGAACTGGATGTGGCCGACGCGGGGCCGGCTGCGGCGGTCGTCGCCCTCACCGGCCGGGGCGTCACTGGCTGAGACGGTTGAATTGTCCACATCGCGAGGCTAGACCCGCCCCCGGCGACCGGCACCACCGGGGCGCCCGCAGCGGCCTTCGGTGCTCCTCCGCAGAGGCAGTCAGACGTTCGGGTGGAGTGATCTTTCCCTCTACCGCTCTCCGGAGACTGCGTGCTAGGCTCGTTCGCAAGTTGCAGTTTGGTTTCCCTTGCAGTACAGAGCCTGCGGAGCATGTAACCCGCAGGCTTTTGTAGTTTTCAGACTTGTTTGCAGGTTCTGGAGCAGGGCAACCCTTTGGCCCAAGGAGGGCTTATGGCTACCGGAACCGTCAAGTGGTTCAACGCTGAAAAGGGCTTCGGCTTCATCGCCCAGGACGGCGGCGGCCCGGATGTCTTCGTTCACTACTCCGCGATCAACGCGTCCGGGTTCCGCTCCCTCGAGGAGAACCAGGTCGTGAACTTCGACGTCACTCAGGGACCCAAGGGTCCGCAGGCTGAGAACGTCACCCCGGCCTAGTTGCCCGGGTCGGCCGATCGCGGCCGTACACAGCAGTACCAAGGAGCCCTGCTCCCCCGCTTCGGCGGAGGAGCGGGGCTCCTGCCTGTATACGGTCCGCGCTCGCTGCCCGGCGGCGCTTGACCTTCACACCGTGTGAAGCCGTGCAGTGGGAGCCATCATGTTCACCATCGGAGACTTCGCCAGGTACGGGCGGGTGTCGCGCCGGATGCTGCGTCACTACGACGCCATCGGGCTGCTGCGCCCGGACCGTACCGACCCCGCCACCGGCTACCGCTTCTACGGCGCCGCCCAGCTCGCCCGGCTCAACAGGATCATCGCGCTCAAGGACCTCGGCTTCACGCTCCAGCAGGTGCGGGACGTCCTGGACGAGCGGGTGGGCCCCCAGGAGCTGCGGGGGATGCTTCGGCTGCGCCATGCGGAGCTGGCGGAGGCGGTGGCGGCCGCGACGGCGCGGCTGGCCCAGGTCGAGGCGAGGCTCCGGTCGATCGAGAGCGAGGGGCACATGCCTGTCGACGACGTTGTGATCAAGACCGTTCCGGCGGTCCGGGTGGCCGAGCTGACCGGGACGGCTGCGAGCTACGAGCCGCAGGACATCGGGCCGGTGATCGGTCCGCTGTACGAGGAGCTCTTCCCGCTCCTGGAGGGCGCGGGCCTCCGGCCGACCGGTCCCGGGGTCGCGCGGTACGAGGAGGCCCCCGAGGGCGGCGGCGCGGTCGTCGTGCACGCGGGCGTGACGGTGTCGGCCCCGGTGGGCCCGGTCGGCGGGACCGGGGTACGGGTCGTGGAGCTGCCTCCGTTCGAGGCGGCGACGATCGTGCACCGGGGCGCGATGGACGACGTGCTGCCGGCCGCGCAGACCCTGGCCCGCTGGCTGGACGCGAACGGCTACCGCTCCACGGGGTACGCCCGCGAGGTCAGCCTGGAGTGCCCGGCGGACCGGAGCCAGTGGGTGACGGAGCTGCAGGAGCCGGTGGCCAGGGTCTGATGGCCCGCCGTACGGGCGCGTAGGGCGTACGGGGAGGGGCGCCGTTCCCTCCCCGTACGCACGTACGCCCCTACGCCCCCGCCCAGAGCCCGTCCTCCGTCAGCCCCAGCAGGTCGATCGCGTTGCCGCGGACGATCCGGTCCACGACGTCCGGGGCGAGGTGGCCCATCTGCGCCTCGCCGACCTCGCGGGACCGGGGCCAGGTGGAGTCGGAGTGCGGGTAGTCCGTCTCGTACAGGACGTTCCCGACGCCGATCGCGTCCAGGTTCTTCAGCCCGAAGGCGTCGTCGAAGAAGCAGCCGTGGACGTGGTCCGCGAACAGCTCGGACGGCGGGCGGTGGACCTTGTCGGCGACGCCGCCCCAGGCGCGGTTCTCCTCCCAGACGACGTCGGCGCGTTCCAGGATGTACGGGATCCAGCCGATCTGGCCCTCCGCGTACATGATCTTCAGGCCCGGGAAGCGCTCGAACTTGCCGCTCATCAGCCAGTCGACCATCGAGAAGCAGCAGTTGGCGAAGGTGATGGTGGAGCCGACGGCGGGCGGCGCGTCGGCGGAGGTGGACGGCATCTTCGACGAGGAGCCGATGTGCATGGCGATGACGGTCCCGGTCTCGTCGCAGGCCGCGAGGAACGGATCCCAGTCGTCCGTATGTATGGACGGAAGCCCGAGATGGGGAGGTATCTCGGAGAACGCGACCGCGCGCACTCCCCGGGCCGCGTTGCGCCGGACCTCGGCGGCGGCGAGCTCCGCGTCCCAGAGCGGGACGAGGGTGAGCGGGATGAGGCGGCCGTGCGCCTCGGGGCCGCACCACTCCTCCACCATCCAGTCGTTGTACGCGCGCACCCCCAGGAGCCCCAGCTCGCGGTCCTTCGCCTCGGTGAACGTCTGGCCGCAGAAGCGCGGGAAGGTCGGGAAGCAGAGGGCGGACTGGACGTGGTTGACGTCCATGTCGGCGAGCCGGTCGGGGACCGAGAAGGAGCCCGGCCGCATCTGCTCGTAGGTGATGATCTCCAGCTTGATCTCGTCCCTGTCGTAACCGACGGCGGTGTCCAGGCGGGTGAGCGGTCGGTGCAGGTCCTCGTAGACCCACCAGTCGCCGACCGGGCCCTCGTCGCCCCGGGCCCCCATCACGGGCGCGAACTTTCCGCCCATGAAGGTCATTTCCTTCAGCGGTGCGCGGACGACGCGCGGCCCGGAGTCCGCATACCTGGACGGGAGCCGGTCCCGCCAGACATGAGCGGGCTCCACCGTGTGGTCGTCCACCGAGATGATCTTCGGGAAGGTCTCCATGCGCTCCACGGTAGCGCTCATCTGACGGGTCGTCAGCTGGCGTGCACGCATCCGCACGGGGGGCGGCGCCCGCCCGGCCCTCCTCACGGTTCCCGAATCGTTGTCGAGGGCTTGTGCAGAGCGTCACCCACTGCTGACGCGCCCGCCCGCGACAAGGCAGACTGTTGAGCGCGATACCAGCGGTACCGAGCAATCCGGATGTACACCGCACTTCGACGCACGGACGGACAACCGGCCGAGAGCGGGCGGTCCTTCGAAAGACGGGCACCACCGGCAGGACCCGCTAACGAGCCGGGCCGGCAGGCGAGCAGGACAGGGGGCATCAATGGACCGTGATCACGGGCCACGCGTGCGCGTACCGGAGCAGCGCGCTCCGGAGGAACCGGGGGCCGCCGACTCCCTCAGGTTCACCGTCCTGGGCCCCGTACGGGCATGGCGCGGGGCCGAGACGCTCCCCTCCGGCTCCCCCCAGCAGCGCGCGCTGCTCGCCGCCCTGCTCCTGCGCGAGGGCCGGACGGCCACGGCGAACGAGCTGATCGACGCGTTCTGGGGCGAGGACCCGCCCTCGCAGGCCCTGGCCACGATCCGTACGTACGCCTCCCGGCTCCGCAAGATCCTGGGCCAGGACACCCTGGTGAGCGAGGCCGGCGGGTACGCGCTCCGGATCGGCCGCGGCGCGCTCGACCTCACCCTGGCGCAGGACCTGGCCGCCGAGGCGGAGAAGGCCCGCGCGAGCGGTGACCGCTGCCAGGCCCGCACGCTGATCAACAAGGTGCTGGGCCTGTGGGACGGTGAGGCGCTGGCCTCCGTCCCCGGGCCGTACGCCGAGAACCAGCGCACCCGGCTGGAGGAGTGGCGCCTCCAGCTCACCGAGGCCCGGCTCGACCTGGACCTGGAGGTCGGCAGCCACGCGGAGGCCGTCTCCGAGCTGACCGCGCTCACCGCCGCCCACCCGCTGCGCGAACGCCTGCGCGAGCTGCTGATGGTGGCGCTCTACCGCAGCGGCCGGCAGGCCGAAGCGCTGGCCGTGTACGCGGACACCCGGCGGCTCCTCGCCGAGGAGCTGGGTGTCGACCCGCGCCCCGAACTGGCCCAGCTCCAGCAGCGCATCCTGCGGGCCGACGAGGAGCTGGCCCGCCCGGCGGACGAACCGGCCCCGCCGCCGGCGCCCGTGAAGCCCGCACAACTTCCGGCGACCGTGCCGGACTTCACGGGACGGGATTCGTTCGTCCGGGACCTGGGCGCCCAACTGGCCTCCGCCGAGGGATCGGTGATGGCGGTCTCCGCGCTGGCCGGGATCGGCGGGGTCGGCAAGACCACGCTGGCCGTCCACGTGGCACACCAGGCCCGCCCGCACTTCCCCGACGGGCAGCTCTACGTCGACCTCCAGGGCGCGGGGGCCCGGGCGGCCGAGCCGGAGACGGTCCTCGGCTCGTTCCTGCGGGCGCTCGGCACCGCGGACTCGGCGATCCCCGACACCCTGGACGAGCGGGCGGCGCTCTACCGCTCGACGCTGGACGGCCGCCGCATCCTGATCCTGCTGGACAACGCCCACGACGCGGCCCAGATCCGCCCGCTGCTGCCCGGGACGCCGGGGTGCGCGGCTCTGGTGACGAGCCGGGTGCGGATGGTCGACCTGGCCGGGGCGCATCTGGTGGACCTGGACGTGATGTCGCCGGACGAGGCGCTCCGGCTCTTCACCCGGATCGTGGGGGCGGAGCGGGTCGGCGCGGAGCGGGAGGCGGCCCTCGACGTGGTCGCCGCCTGCGGTTTCCTCCCCCTCGCCATCCGCATCGCCGCCTCCCGGCTGGCCGCCCGCCGCACCTGGACGGTCTCCGTCCTCGCCGCCAAGCTCGCCGACGAGCGCCGCCGCCTCGACGAGCTCCAGGCGGGCGACCTCGCGGTGAAAGCCACCTTCGAACTCGGCTACGGCCAGCTGGAACCGGCCCAGGCCCGCGCCTTCCGTCTGCTGGGCCTCGCGGACGGCCCCGACATCTCCCTGGCGGCCGCCGCGGCCCTGCTGAACCTGGAGCCGCACACGGCGGAGGACCTCCTGGAGGCCCTGGTCGACACGTCCCTCCTGGAGTCGGCCGCCCCCGGCCGCTACCGCTACCACGACCTCGTACGCCTCTACGCCCGCTCCTGCGCGGAGCGGGACGAACAGCCGCCGGGGGAACGGGAGCCGGCGATGTCGCGGCTGCTGGACTTCTACCTGGCGACGGCGGCGGGGGTGTACGCACTGGAGCGGCCGGGGGAACGGGTCCTGGACCACTTCACCCGGACCGAGTACCCGGGTCTGGCCTTCCCGATCCGGGAGACCGCCCTCGACTGGCTGTTCACGGAGTCGAGCGGACTCCTGGCCTGCGCCCGCCAGTCGGCCGCCATCGGCATGCCCAAGCGCGCCTCGGACCTCCTCATGGCCGTGGTCGACCTCGGGGAGTCCGGGGCGAACTCGCACCAGTTCGCCACCGCCGCCAAGGCCGTGAGCGACGCGGCCTGCGCCGCCGGCGAGGCGCAGGCCGAGGCCAGGGCCCGCACGATGCTGTCGCACGTGCACAGCGTCTCGGGGCGGTTCGCCGAGGCCGACGAGGAGGCCAGCCGGGCCCTCGCCCTGGGGCAGCTGGCCGAGGACCCGGTCTCGCTGGGCCAGGCCCCCAACCAGCGGGGCATCATCGCCCTGTACGAGAACCGGCACGAGGATGCCGAGGCCCATCTGACCCAGGCCATGGCCGCGTTCCGGGCCGACGGGAACAAGCCCGGAGAAGCGGCCGCCCTGTGCAACCTCTCCCGGGTGCACCTGGCCACCGGCCGGACCACCAGCGCGGTGCACCTCGCCCAGCAGGGGGTCGCCATCTACGAGGGCGACGCCACCGACCTGGCGCTGCGGCTGGCCAACGGGAAGTACGCCCTGGGGCTGGCGCTCATCGGCAGCGAGCAGATGCCCCGGGCCCGCGACGCCCTCCTGGAGGCGCTGCGGATCTTCCGGGAGAGCCGCCAGCAGCTCTGGCACGGGATGACGCTCTTCCGGCTGGCGGAGCTTCACCTCGCCGAGCAGGACGGGGCCCAGGCCGCGGCCCACGCGGAGCAGGCTCTGGCCGTACTCCGCGGCATCGGCGGGGACTGGCGCCGCGCCAACGTCCTGGCCGTGCTCGGCCGCGGTCTGACCGCCATAGGGCAGCGGGACCGGGCCCAGGTCTGCTGGAGCGAGGCACTGGCCATCTTCGAGGAGCTGCGCTCGCCCGAGGCGGCCTCGGTACGCGCCCTGCTGCACCCGGCGGGTGTGAGCTGACGCCCCGGACCGCGCCACGGGCCGCGTTCATCATTCGTTTATCGCGGACCGACAGTCTCTGACTCATCGATCCGCCGCGTCGGGGGGCAGACGGATCGGCTTGCGGCCTCACCACTATGGTGAACGGCCCTGGAGGGCCTGCCCGGCAGTCCACGGGGGAACAGCCGGGCAGGCCCCGCCCGATCATCACGTCACCATCTTCAGGAGTTGACTGACATGGCCGCCAACAAGGACAACCTCAAGCCGACCGACGCCCACGCCACCGGCGAGGACATCACCACGCAGGACGCGCACGCCACGTCCAAGCCGGTGACGAAGCTCGGCGACGCGCACGCCACGGGCGAGCCGGTGGGCAAGCTGGGCGACGCCCACGCCACGAGCGAGCCCGTCAAGTAGACCTTCCCGACGGGGGTACGGGGGATACGGGGGTACGTACGGGGGAGCGGCCACGGCGGCGTGGAGGGGGAGCCGCCGCGGCCGTCGTACGCAGAGGGGCCCGAGCCTGGGGATGGGCTCGGGCCCTTCGGGCGTGTGGGGGCATTCGGCCCGTACATTCGGCCAGCCCTGTGGCATTGAAAAATCTGATGTGACTCCCTGAGTGAAGCCCTCGACTTCCCCCGGAGACGGCCCCAGCAGCGGCATCTCCTTCTCCCTCACCGCCGGAACCCTGCGCGCGATCCGCGAGCGGGCCGGCAAGCGCGGCGTCTCGGCGTATCTCGAAGCAGCCGCGCGCCGAACTGACGAGCAACCCACCCGAAGCCGGAGCGGCCGCGTGAGCGGAGCCCTGGTACTCGGCAGCGGAGGGCTCACTCAGGCCGTCCTGCGCGGCCGCGAGGTGCAGGAATGGCTGGAGGCGGCCTCCTCACGGCCGACCACCCCCGCGTGACAGCGGAGAAAGCCTGACGGCTCCCGTACCTGCCCAGGTATCTACCCCCTCCCCCGCAGCTCCCCCTTCACCACCTTGCCGCTCGCGTTGCGCGGGAGCTCCGGGACGAACTCCACCGCCCTCGGCACCTTGAAGTTCGCCATCTCTCGGCGGGACCAGGCGATCAGATCGTCCGCCGTCACCGTGGCACCCCGGCGGCGGACCGCGAACGCCTTGCCGACCTCGCCGAGGCGGGGGTCGGGGACGCCGACGACCGCCACGTCGGCGATGTCCGGGTGGAGGCCGAGGACCTGTTCGATCTCCGCCGGGTAGGCGTTGAAGCCGCCCACGATGAACATGTCCTTGATCCGGTCCGTGATCCGCAGGTTGCCCGCCTCGTCCAGGACGCCCACGTCGCCGGTGCGGAGCCAGCCGTCCGGGGTCAGCGCGGCGGCCGTGGTCTCCGGGTCCTCGAAGTAGCCGCTCATCACGTTGAAGCCCCGGACCTGGATCTCGCCGGGCTCCCCGGGGCCGGCCAGGACACGGACCTCGGTGCCGGGGATCGCGCGGCCGGACGTGGCGGCCACGGTCTCCGGCGCGTCGCCCCGGCGGCACATCGTGACGATGCCGCTCGCCTCGGAGAGGCCGTACGCCGTGAGGACAGTGGCGATGTGGAGCTCGCCGCGCAGGCGCTCCACCAGCCGCAGGGGGACCACCGCCGCTCCCGTGACCACCAGGCGCAGGGCGGACAGGTCGTGGGAGTCGCGGGCCGGGTGGTCCAGGAGGGACTGGTGGAGGGTGGGCGGTCCTGGCAGGACGGAGATACGTTCCGCCGCGATGTTCGCCAGCACCGTGTCCACGTTGAACACCGGCTGCGGGACCATCGTCGCCCCCCGCATCAGGCAGGCGATGATGCCTGCCTTGTAGCCGAAGGTGTGGAAGAAGGGGTTGACGATCAGATAGCGGTCGCCTTCGCGCAGGCCCGCCAGCTCGCTCCAGATCTCGTACGCGCGCAGGGTCTGCGCGTGTGTGATCACCGCGCCCTTGGGGGCGCCCGTGGTGCCCGAGGTGTAGACGATGTCGGAGGGGTCCTCGGGGCGGATGGCGGCCGCCCGTTCCCGTACGGCGGAGGACTCCACCCCCTCCCCAGCCGCCAGGAATTCCGGCCAGCTCGTGTAGTCCTCGGGGGCCGTGTCCGCCAGCACCACCACCCGCTCCAGGTCCGGCAGCCTCACCTGAGACCGGCGCAGGGAAGCCACGTACGACGTCCCCAGGAACGTGCCGGTGACGAAGAGCAGCCTGGCCCGGCTGCGGCGCAGGATGCGGGCCGCCTCCGTTCCCTTGAAGCGGGTGTTCAGGGGCACCAGCACCGCGCCGGCGCTCACCGCCCCGAGCGCGGAGACGATCCAGTCCAGGGTGTTCGGGGCCCAGATCGCGACCCGGTCGCCCGGCTCCACCCCGGCAGCCATGCACGCGGCGGCAGCGCGTTCCACCCGGTCGCCGAGGACCCCGTACGTCAGGCGGGTGCGGCCCTCGACCACCGCCTCCGCCGGCCCGTACCGCCGCGCCGCCTCCCGTACCAGCCCCGGGATGCTGTCCCACTCCTCGTCGCCTCGCATCGCGCGCCCTCCCGCCGTCGTCACCGCCGTCGCAGTAGCTGACTATCCGTCAGATTAGCGGTAGCCTCTGCCGCTGTCAGCAGGGTCGACGGTGCGGGAGGTTGGCGGATGGCGACGCTCAAGGACGCGACGGCGATAGCCGGGATCGGGCAGACGGCATTCGCGAAACAGCTCCCGGAGTCCGAGAAGACCCTCGCCTGCCGGGCGATCCTGGCCGCCCTCGACGACGCGGGCATCGCCCCCTCGGAGGTCGACGGCTTCGCCTCGTACACGATGGAGGAGACCGACGAGGTGGAGGTCGCCAAGGCGATCGGCGCCGGGGACGTCACGTTCTTCAGCAAGGTGGGGTACGGAGGTGGCGGCTCCTGCGCCACCCTCGCCCACCTCGCCGCCGCCGTCGCCACCGGCCAGGCGAGCGTCGGGGTCGCCTGGCGCTCACGCAAACGCGGGTCCGGGCCCCGCCCCTGGAAGAACACCGCCGTCCAACTGCCCACCCCCGCCCAGTGGACCCGCCCCTACGGGCTGCTGCGCCCCGCCGACGAGATCGGCATCCTGGCGCGCCGCTACATGCACGAGTACGGGGCCTCCCGCGACCACCTCTTCAACGTCGCCCTCGCCTGCCGCAACCGGGCCAACCAGAACCCGGCCGCGATCATGTACGACCGCCCGCTGACCCGCGAGATGTACATGACCTCCCGCTGGATCAGCGAACCCCTCTGCCTCTTCGACAACTGCCTCGAAACGGACGGGGCGTTGGCCTGCGTCATCGTCTCCGCCGAACGCTCCCGCGACTGCCGGCAGCGACCCGTCTACCTCCACTCCGTCGCCCAGGGGCTGCCCGCCCAGCACCACGGGATGGTCAACTACTGGAGCGACGACCCGCTCACCGGACCCGCCTGGACAGCTGCCCGCCAGCTCTGGAAACAGGCCGACTTCGGCCCCGACGACGTCGATGTGGCCCAGATCTACGACGCGTTCACCCCACTCGTTCCGCTCTCCCTGGAGGGGTACGGCTTCTGCGGGCGCGGCGAGGGCGGGGCGTTCACCGAGGGCGGGGCGCTGGAGAGCGGGGGGCGGCTGCCGATCAACACCGGGGGCGGCGGGCTGAGCGAGGCCTACGTCCACGGATTCAACCTCATCACCGAGGGCGTCAAGCAGTTGCGGGGCACCTCCACCGCCCAGGTGCCGGACGCCGCGACCTGCCTGGTCACGGCCGGTGAGGGCGTACCGACGTCAGCCGTACTGCTGAGGAGTTGAGGAGATGGGCGTGAACGATTCCCTGCTGCTTCCTGTCGTGGACGAGGACGGGAAGCCCTTCTGGGAGTACGCCGCCCGGGGTGAGCTCCGCGTCCAGGCCTGCGCCTCCCCCACCTGCGGCGAACTGCGCTTCCCGCCCCGGCCGTGCTGCCCGCACTGCGGCACCTTCGACAGCGCATGGCGGGCGATGAGCGGACGCGGCCGGCTCTGGTCGTACGTGATCCCGCACCCGCCGCTGCTCCCGGCCTACGCCGGACAGGCCCCGTACAACGCCGTGCTGGTGGAGCTGGTGGAAGCCCCGCACATCCGGCTGGCCGGGAACGTGGTCGCCTGTGCCGACGCGCCGTTGAACTCGGTGGATCCGGGGCGGCTGCGGATCGGCGCGCCGGTGCGGGCGGTGTTCTGCCCGGTCGGGCCCGGTGCCGACGTCTCGCTCGTGCGCTGGCTGCTGGAGCGGTGAGGCATGGCCCTGCGCATCGAGCGGGACGGGGAGCGCGGCGTCGCGCTCGTCACTCTGGACCGGCCGGAGAAGCTGAACGCGATCGACTTGGCCACGGCCGGGGACCTCGCCTCGCTCTGGCAGGCTTTGCGGTACGACGAGTCGGTGCGGGCCGTTGTCCTCGCCGGGGCGGGCCCCCGCGCCTTCTGCACCGGGATCGACCGGGGCGTGAAGGTCCCGCAGCCCCCGTCCCCGTACGCCCTCGACGACCCCCTCCTGCGGATCGGCCCCAAGGCGAACGACCTGTGGAAGCCGGTGGTCGCGGCCGTTGAGGGGATGGCGTGCGGTGGGGCGTTCTACCTGCTGGGCGAGGCGGAGTTCATCGTCGCCTCGCGGGAGGCCACCTTCTTCGACCCGCACACGGCGTACGGGATGGTCTCGGCGTACGAGGCGATCGCGATGGCGCAGCGGATGCCGTTCGGGGAGGTGGCCCGGATGTCCCTGATGGGCACCGCCGAACGGGTGAGCGCCGAGCGGGCGTACGCGATCGGGCTGGTCAGCGAGGTGACGGAGCCCGGGGGTGCGGTGGCGGCGGCGCTGCGGGCGGCGGCGGTGATCGCCGGGTACCCGACCGAGGCGGTGCAGGGCACGGTCCGGGCGGTGTGGTCGGCGAAGGAGGCCGCCCGTACGCAGGCGATGGCCCAGGCGCCCGCGCTGATCGCGCTGGGGAACCTGGGGCCGGAGCGGCAGGCGGAGCTGTTCGCGGGGCGGAGGGACGGGGGCGGTGGCGGGGCGCCGAGGGTGCGGTGAGCTCTGCCGCTTCCGCTGTCTCCGCCTCTGCGTCTGTGTCTGTGTGCGTGTCTGTGTGCGTGTCTGCCGCTGGGCTCAGAGCAGCTGGGCCGTGACCTCGCACCGCTTGACCTCGGAGACCCGGCGGGGGCTGTCCATCCGCACGGTCAGGTTGCGTACGTCGCCGGCGGTGAGGGTCGTCGTGGTCTCGGCGGTGTCGACCACATTTCCGCGGGCGTCGTAGAACGTCACGTCGACCTCGTACTCGTAACTGCGGGTGTCGTTCGACCGCAGTTCGACGACGGACGCGGTGACCGCCTTGCGCTTGCCCTTGCGGGGCTGGGCGCAGCGGATCACCCGGACGGCGGGGCCGTCGGAGGCGGTGGGCGTCGGGGTTCCGTAGGAGGACCCGGACGAGCCGGACGAGGCGCTGTCGTCGTAGTCGTCGTCGCTGTAGTCGGTGTGGCGGTAGCCGCTGTTGCTCTTCTTGGAGTTGGAGCAGCCGCCGCCCGAACTGCTGCCGCCCTTGCTCTTGCCGCTCTTGCCGCCGCTGGTGGACGTCGAGAAGCCGGTGAGCGCGAGCACCACCACGACCAGGACCGCCGCGAGCCTCATCTGTCGCCGCATCATGGATGCAGCCCCCCTTGTTGTCGTTGCTCGTGTGTTGTCGTTGCTCGTGCTGCCGTCCCCCAGCATGCCGGACGCCTCCGGCGTGAAGGTCATGACCCTGTCACGGTCCGGTCATGGTCTGCGGGACAGGACATCCCCACGGCGGTCGGCGGCGTCCGCGTGGCGGGGGGAATCGTCCGGGCGTAGCGTCGGCCGTGCGGGGGTGTTCGCCGTACGCCGTACGCCGTTGGAGGCTGACGATGATCCGCAACATCCTCGGCTCAGTCGTCGCCCTCGCCGGGGCGGCTTCGGCCGTGCTGAGCCCGTTCCGCGACTGGTACGACGGTCGGGCGGGGCGGGACTACCGGGTGCGGGACCTCTTCGGGGGCATCACCGCCACGGAGTCGGGGGTACTGGTCTCGATCCTGCTGCCGTTCCTGTTCGCGGCGCTGCTGGTGATCGCGGGGGTGGTGCTCCGGTCGCGGCTCGCGGTCGCGCTGGCGGGGCTGGTGGTGCTGGGCTTCACGATCCTGTGGATGGTCCGCCAGGGGCAGGCGGAGGGGTCGCTGGTGGTGGGCGGGGACGGGGCGGGGTTGCAGGTGGGGGTGGCGAACGCGGCTGCGGGCGGGGTGCTGATGTTGATCGGGGCGTTGTTGATGAGTGGGCGGGGGCGGCGGGTGGCTCGGGCCCGGCGGGAGCGGGAGCCGGTGGAGCCCTATGCCGCGCCGCCGGCGGACCAGGTGGACACGTGGCCGCCCACGCAGGAGCCGGGGATGTCGACGCATACGTCGCCGTGGCCGGAGCCGGAAGTGGATCCGTACACGGGGCCGGACCCGCGTGATCCCCGTACGCGGTCGTATCCGCAGGCGCCGGATCCCGGGGACCCCCGGGATCCGGTGCACCCGCCGCGGCGGCCGCCGGAGGTGTGACGGTCACCTCGTCGAGGGTTCCGTCCTCAACCGCCGGACCGGCCGAGGTGGCTCAGGTGCGGGCCCTGTTTCCGGTGCCGGTGCCCTTCAGCGCGTCCAGCGCGTACACGCAGCGGTCCTTGCTGCACGCGTACACCACCCCCGCCTGGGCCACCGGCGAGCCCGTGATCTCGCCGCCCGTCGCCAGCTTCCAGCGGAGCTGACCGCCCGCCGCGTCCAGGGTGTAGAGCACGTGGTCCGCCGAGCCGAAGTGGACCCGGCCGTCCGCCACCACCGGCGCGCCCACCACGTCGCCGCCCGCCGCGAAGCGCCACTTCGGGGTGCCGGTGACCGCGTCCAGGGTGTAGAGCGCGCTGCCGCTGCCCACGTGGACGTTGCCCACCGCGACCAGCACCGGCTCGATGGAGGCGCGGGCCTCCGTGGCGATGCGCCAGCGGTCCTTGCCGGTCGTCGCGTCGAGCGCGTACACCGTGCCCAGGTAGTCCGCGAGGTAGACCCCGCCGCCGGTCACCGCCGGGCCCGGCGCGAAGGCGGGCGGGGACAGGAAGACCGCCGGGGACTCGAAGTGCCAACGCACCCGGCCGGAGACGGTGTCCACGGCCAGCACCCGGGTGCCCGCCGCGATGTAGACGTAACCGTCGGGGGCCGGGGTCACCCGGACGGGGACGCCGCCGCAGGAGGCCGCGTCGCCGATCGGGTACGACCAGCGCTCCAGGCCCGTACGGGCGTCCAGCGCGCGCAGCCGGGCGTCCTGCCAGACGTAGACCGTGCCGTCGTGGATGACGGGCGCGGCCTCCGCGGTCTCGAAGTCGCTCTGGACCCCGGTGATCTCCCACAGCTTGTCGCCGTTGGACGCCTCCCACCCCTGGACGCCACCGCCCCGGGTCGCGGTCAGCACCGTGCCCCGGTCGGCCTTGAGCGCGTACACCCAGGCGTCGGTCTGCACGCGCCACTGCTCGGCCCCGCCCGCCGCGTCCAGGGCGTACAGGGACGGGCCGTCCGAGGCGTGGATGCGGCCGCCCTCGACGGCCATCGCCCACGCCACGTCCCGGGTCTTGAACTGGCGGCGCCCGTTGCCGACGTCCAGCGCGTGGATCTCGAAGGACGTCACGTACAGCAGGTCACCGGCGACGACAGGCGTCCCCCACACGTCGTTGGACATGCGGAAGCGCCAGGGCCGCCAGCGGTCGGGAGCGGCGGGTGAGGTGTCCGGGGCGGGCCCCGGAGCCGGTACGGGCGCGGTGGGCGCCGTGGGCGTCCCGGGCGAGCCGTCCAGGCCCGCGGGCGGGCGGACCCAGCCCGTCGCGGCGGCCGGGTGCGCGGCGGCGGCCCCCCGGCCCTCCCCCGCACGCGGCCCGGGCCCGATCGGCGCCTTCGCCCCGGGCAGGTGGACGGGCCCGCCGTCGGGCGAGGGGGCCGGGGAGGAGGCCGGGGCGGGCGAGGAGAGCGGGGAGGGCGAGCGCAGGTCTCCGCCGCTGCGCCAGTCGGGACCCCGGTCCGGGGCGCGCGGGGGCTGCGGAGGGCGCGGCGGGGGCGCGGAGGGCGCGGGCGGGGCGGTGCGGCCGCCTCCCCGGCGCCGTTCGATCATGGCCGTGGCCGACATCGGCAGCCAGGCCGACGCCGTACCGCTGTCGTCGCTGCCGGAGGCGAAGAGGTGCGGGGCGAGCTGGGCCTGGAGGTCGGCGGGGCTGGGCCGCTGGGTGGCGTCCGTCTGCATGCAGGACTCGATCAGCGGCCGCAGATCGTCCGGCAGCCCCTCCAGGTCGGGCCCCTCGCGCAGCAGCATGAACACCGTCTCGACCGGGTTGGCCCCGTGGTAGGGGGCGTGACCGGTGGCGGCGAAGACGAGGGTGGAGCCCAGCGAGAAGATGTCGCTGGCCCCGGTGACGCTGCGGGAGTCCCGGGCCTGCTCGGGCGACATGTACGCAGGCGTGCCGACGGCGACGTTCGTCATGGTCAGGCGGGTGTTGGAGACGCCGGAGGCGATACCGAAATCGATGACCCGGGGGCCGTCCTCGACGACGAGCACGTTGGACGGCTTCAGGTCGCGGTGGACGAGCCCCGCACCGTGGATGGACTGGAGGGCCTCGGCGATCCCGGCGGCCAGCCAGCGCACGGCCTGGGTCGGCATGGGGCCGCACTCGTTCACGATCTCCTCGAGCGAGGGCGCGGGCACATAGGCGGTGGCCAGCCACGGCACGGCGGCGCGGGGGTCGGCGTCGACCACGGCGGCGGTGTAGAAGCCGCTGACCGCGCGGGCTGCCTCGACCTCGCGCGTGAAGCGGACCCGGAAGAGCTGGTCCTCGGCGAGCTCGGTCCGCACCGTCTTGATCGCCACCCGCCGGCCCGACGCCGACCGGGCGAGATAGACCAGCCCCATGCCGCCGGCCCCGAGCCGTCCCAGCACCTCGAACGGGCCGATCCGTCTCGGGTCGTGCTGCGTCAGCTGCTCCATCACGTGCCTGCCACCTCCCCGTACGGACCTCAGGAACGAAGCCCGCGAATTACCGCCCGTTACCGCCCGGTGCGATTTCCGGCCTGCGCAGCGTCTCACCGCTGGGCACCACCTGGCGGTGCGCACCCTGATTCTTCCTGGCTCGGGCGCCGGTTGCGAACCCGGGGGCGGAAGTGGGTGTCTCATGCCACTTCGGCCGGTATCCGCCCACAAGGGTTACGCGTCCGGGGCCGACGCGTACGCCCCGACCCTACGGAAGCAGTTCGCTCGGCTGGAGCACGGCGAAGAGGGCGCCCTGGTCATCGACGAGGACCGCCATCCGCCCGTACGGGATGTCGAAGGGCGGCGCGGAGACGCGGCCGCCGAGCTGGACGGCGAGTTCGGCCGCCGCCTCGCAGTCGGCGACGGCGAAGTACGTGAGGAAGTAGCTGGGCATCTCGGCGGGGAACGCGTCCGTGATGACGCTGCGGCCGCCGACGGCGGTGTCCGGGCCGGGTTCCGCACCCTCGGGCGACCACATCCGGAAGTCGACCAGCGCCTCGGCGTCGTCGGAGACGTCGTTGCCCGCCGCGTCCAGGTCGGTGCCCCGGAAGCCGAAGACCTTCTCGTAGAAGGGGTCCACCGTGTCCGGCTGCCGGGTGTGGACCTCGGTCCAGCAGAAGGAGCCCGGCTCATTCTGCTTCTCGAACCCCTCGCGCTCTCCCGGCTGCCAGAGGCAGAAGACCGCGCCCCCGGGATCGGCCGCCTGCGCCACGATCGCGGCCCGCCCGGCCCTTACGGGGTCGGTGATGATCTGGCCGCCGTGTTCGCGGATCGCGGCGACGGTGGCACGGATGTCGTCGGTGGCGAAGTAGACGCCCCAGGCCGTCGGCATCCGCCCGTCCTTCTTGGCGGCGAGCGCGGCGACGAGCCTGCCGCCGCTCAGGGCGTCCGCGAAGGGCATGCCGTCGCCCGCACGGAAGGTCCAGCCGAAAAGGCCGCCGTAGAAGCGCTTGCCCGCTTCGAGGTCGGAGAGCTGGACATCCACCCAGCACGGCGCCGAGTGCGCGAATGCGGCCATGGGGCCCGGTCCTTCCGTCGCGGTTCCGTCGCGGTTCCTTTGCGGCTCCGCCGAGGTGACGCCCGTCACAGTCAACGTAACGTCGCGCTCGGCCCGCCGCGCCCCGACGGACGGCGAACACCCCCATAGGGAACATTTGCTCGGATAATGAAGGCCTGGTCACCATGTGGACGAAAGTTGTCCACCGAAGTTGTCCACAGGCTGTTGATAACACTATTACTGGGGAGTGCTGGCGGGCTCGGCGGCCGGAAACCGGCCCCGGAACAGAACCTCGTACGCACCGCCACCGCATCGGCCGAAAATGATCGCCCCCCAACCCCCCGCACCCCGCCGTTCCTGCGGCGTTCCCCATTTGCAGTCGGCCGAATCGCGCTCCCATCGGCCCTCGGTAAGCTGACGGCATGACAGGACAAGTACGTACCGTCGACGGCCGCGTGGCCGGTCGACGCGGTCAGGCGACGCGGCAGAAGCTGCTCGACTGCCTCAGCGAGATGCTCAGCTCCTCGCCGTACCGGGACGTCAAAGTCATCGACGTCGCCCGGAAGGCCGGGACTTCACCCGCGACTTTCTACCAGTACTTCCCCGATGTGGAGGGCGCCGTCCTCGAAATCGCCGAGGAGGTCGCCAAGGAGGGTGCCGGACTGACCGAACTGGTCGCCGGGCGCCCGTGGGTCGGCAAGGCCGGCCGGCAGACGGCGGAGGAACTCGTCGAGGGATTCCTCGACTTCTGGCGCCGCAACGACGCGATCCTCCGCGTGATCGACCTCGGCGCGGCCGAGGGGGACAAGCGGTTCTACAAGATCCGCATGAAGATCCTGAACTCGGTCACCAACTCCCTCACCGATTCGGTGAAGGATCTCCAGGCCAAGGGCAAGGTCGACAAGGACATCAGCGCCGCCGCGATGGCGGGCTCCCTGGTCGCGATGCTGGCCGCGGTCGCCTCGCACCAGAAGGGGTTCACCGCCTGGGGTGTGAAGCAGGCCGAACTGCGCCCGAACCTGGCGCTGTTGGTGCACCTCGGCATCACCGGCAAGAAGCCCGCGAAGTAGCCCGCGACGTAGCCCACCCGCACGCCGAACCCGAACGCCCTACCGGCACGTCCTGTCTCACCGACGGCGGACCACCACGCACTCTGCCGGTGGTCCGCCGTCGGTGTTCCCGGACCTGGCGGACGGGCGGCCTAACGCCGCTCCAGCCGGAAGAGCCGGATCTGCCGCTCCACCCGCGCCTGGTACGCCGCGTACGGTGGCCAGAACGTCAGCGCCACCCGCCACACCTCCTCCCGCTCCGCCCCCTCCAGCAGCCGCGCCCGCACCGGGATGTCCCGGCCCCGCCAGCTGATGACGGCCTCCTCGGGGCGGGCCAGCAGATTCGCGGTCCAGGCCGGATGCCCCGTACGGCCGAAGTTGCTGCCGACGAGGATCCAGGTGCTTTCGGACTCACCCTCCGGCATGCAGGCCAGCGGGGTCACCCGGAGCCGCCCGCTGCGCGCCCCCGGCACAGTCAGGACGAGCCCGGGCAGCATCCGGGCGCTGGGCAGCACCTTGCCCCGGGTGAGCCGGTGCACGGTGCGGTCCATGACGGGGACGACGTGCGGGGCGATCCGGGCGAAGGCGCGGGTCGAGGAGACCTTCTGGATGAGCCGGGCGCCACGGGTAACGGCCATCAGACGGCCACCCGGCGCACCAGACCGTCCGGTGCCACGTCCCCGAACAGCCCGGCCTGCCCCGCCGCGTGGTCGCGCAGCCGGTGCACAGGCCCGAAGAGCAGCTCGTCCGCCGCCGCCCGCTTCACGTACAGATGCGCCTCGTGCTCCCAGGTGAAGCCGATACCTCCGTGCAGCTGTACGGCCTCACCGGCCACCGTCCGGGCCGCCTCCAGCGCCTGGGCCAGCGCGAGCGGCCCCGCCGCCGGGTCCCAGGCGGCGTAGTACGCGGCGGATCGGGCCGCCTCCACCCGTACGTACAGATCCGCGAGGCGGTGTTTGACCGCCTGGAACGACCCGATGGCCCGGCCGAACTGCTCCCGCTCCTTCACGTACGCCACGGTCCGCGCCAGCGCGCCCGCCGCCGCCCCGACCGCCTCGGTGGCGAGAACGGCGGCGGCGGTGAGCCCGGTGGCGGCGAGCGCGCCGCACACATCGGCGGCTTCGTCGGGGCCGAGGAGTTCGGCCGGGGTGTCGCGCAGTTCGACGCGGGCGAGGGGCCGCGTCTCGTCCATCGAGGTCAGCCGGGTACGGGTCAGCCCTTCGGCCCCGGCGGACACCAGGAAGAGGAGCGTCCGGCTGCGCGGATAGCCGCCGGTGTGGGCGGCGACCAGGAGGAGCCCGGCGCTGTGCCCGTCGAGCACCCGGTCGGCCTCCCCGTAGAGCCGCCAGTCACCATCGCCGGGGCGGGCCTGGACACCTCCGGCTCGCCCTCCGCCCGCCCAGCCTCCGGTGCGGTTGTCGGCGGTGAGCCCGAGGGCGGCGGCCATCGACCCGCCGGGTACCGCCAGGGCGGCGGTCAGGGTCCCGCCGGCGATCCGGGGCAGCAGCTCGCCGCGCTGTGCCGGGGTGCCCAGGGCGGCGATGAGGGGCGCGGCGAGTACGGCGGTGGCGAGCAGCGGGGAGGGCACCAGCGCGCGGCCGGTCTCCTCGCAGGCGAGGGCGAGCTCGGTGGCGGTGCAGCCGGCCCCGCCGTGCTCCTCGGGCAGCGCGAGCCCCGGCAGCCCCAGCTCCTGGGCGAGCCGGCGCCACAGGGCCCGGTCGTGGCCCTCGGCGGTGCGTACGGCGGCGCGGACCTCGCCGGGTGCGCTGTACTTCGCGAGCAGGTCGCGCAGGGTGCGGCGGATCTCATCCTGTTCCGCGGTGAAGGCGGCGTCCATCGTCGGGCTCCTCCCCTCAGGAACCGGCGGCCCCCGATCTGACGATCCGTCATGGCAGGCGCGGGGGACGGCAATTCCCAGCCTCCCGCACACGAGCGGGACACGGAAGGCATGCGCACCCCCGGTTACGCGGCCGCTCACCTGATGTACCGTCAGATTTATGCCTGCCTCCTCTCCCCGCCTCCCTCGCAAGGTCGCTGTCGTCGGCATCTCCCTCTCGGACTGCGGACGCGTCGACGACGCCACCCCGTACGCCCTGCACGCCCAGGCGGCCCGGCGTGCGCTGGCCGACTCCGGCCTGGACCGCTCGGTGGTCGACGGCTTCGCCTCCGCCGGGCTCGGGACGCTGGCGCCGGTGGAGGTCGCGGAGTACCTGGGGCTGCGGCCCACCTGGGTCGACTCCACGGCGGTGGGCGGCGCCACCTGGGAGGTGATGGCCGCCCACGCGGCGGACGCGATCGCGGCGGGCCGGGCGCGGGCGGTGCTCCTGGTCTACGGATCGACGGCCCGGGCCGACATCAAGGCGGGCCGCCGCACATCCAACCTGTCGTTCGGGGCGCGGGGGCCGTTGCAGTTCGAGGTGCCGTACGGGCACTCGCTGATCGCCAAGTACGCGATGGCCGCCCGCCGCCACATGCACGCGTACGGCACGACGCTGGAGCAGCTGGCCGAGGTGGCGGTGACGGCCCGGGCGAACGCGGCGGCGAACCCGGACGCGATGTTCCGCACCCCGGTCACGGTCGACGAGGTCCTCTCCGGCCCGGTGATCGCGGACCCGTTCACCAAGCTGCACTGCTGCATCCGCAGTGACGGGGGGTGCGCGGTGCTGCTGGCGGCGGAGGAGTACGTGCCGGACACGGCGAAAGCACCGGTGTGGATCCTGGGCACCGGCGAGTCCGCGTCCCACTCCACGATGTCGGAGTGGGAGGACTTCACGGTCTCCCCCGCCGCCGTCTCGGGCCGCCTGGCCTTCGAGCGGGCCGGGGTGCGCCCCTCCGACATCGACGTGGCGGAGCTCTACGACGCGTTCACGTACATGACGCTGGTGACGCTGGAGGACCTGGGGTTCTGCGCGAAGGGGGAGGGCGGCGCGTTCGTCGAGAAGGGCCGCACGGGCCTGCGCGGCGAGCTCCCGGTGAACACGGACGGCGGCGGCCTCTCCGCCTGCCACCCCGGGATGCGCGGCCTGTTCCTGCTGGTGGAGGCGGTACGCCAGTTACGCGGCGAGGCCGGCGCCCGCCAGGTCCACAAGGCCGGCGGCCGCCTCCCGGAGCTGGCGGTGGCGTCGGGGACGGGCGGCTGGTTCTGCTCGTCGGGGACGGTGGTGCTGGGGCGGGGGTGAGGGGGCGGGGGTGAGGGGGCGGGGGTGAGGGGGCCACCGCTACGCCTGCCCCACGGTCCGACGACCGTGACCGCGCTCGGCTACCGCCGCCCCCAGCTTCTCCATCCGCGCGGCTCGCACCAGCGGGTCCTTTGCCGTGGCCACTCCCTGCTGGAGTGCGGCCAGCGAAACGGCCGTAAGGACGGGCGGCACGGGCAGCCGCTCCGGCTCCAGCACATCGAGATCGATGTACGCGCAGGTATCGAGCACACCCGCGCGGTGTCGCTCAGCCACCGTTGCGCTCCCACACGTCGTCGTCGCCCACCCGGTCCTCCCCGCCGAAGAATGCCTCTGCCTCGCGGCGCAGCAGGGCCCCGTCCACTCGGGGCAGCCACCGATGCCGGGCCACGAGTTCCTCCGCGCTGAGCTGCCTCTTGCGACTGAGGGGGCGTAGTTCGGCGACCTCAATGCCGTTCCGAGTGATGTGAAAGGTCTCACCGCCCTCCACCGCATCCATGACCTCTGCGGACTTGTTGCGGAACTCCCGCTGCGTGATGGTCTTCACAAGCCCGCCGTAGCGCCCCGTGTCTCGTTGTGCTACAGCAGCCAGAGGTAGGCCATGCGGTCAAATGGCCACCATGAACGCACCCACCCCGCGCCCCTTCTCCGCCCTCCTGCGCTCCCAGCGCGTCTGGGACACCGAGCTGCCGGACTTCGACCCGGCCACCGCCCCGCCGGCCCCCGTCCCCCTCTTCCACGCCTGGTTCGCCGACGCCGTGGCCGCCGGGCAGCCTGAGCCGCACGCGATGACGCTCGCCACGGCCGACGCCGACGGCCTCCCCGACGTGCGCACCCTGCTCCTCCACGACGCGGACGAGCGCGGCTTCCACTTCGCCTCCCACGCCACCAGCGCCAAGGGCCACCAGCTCGTCGCCCGCCCGTACGCCGCGCTCGGCTTCTACTGGCCGAGCCTGGGGCGCCAGGTACGGGTGAGGGGCCCCGTCGTCCGCTGCACCCCGGCCGAGAGCCAGGCCGACCTGCACGCCCGGTCCACCGGTGCCCTCGCCGCCGCCCTGACCGGAGCCCAGAGCGACATCGTGGAGTCGGTGGCCGCCCTCCACCGGGCGGCGGACGCGGCCTGGGAGCGGGCCCAGGCGGAACCGGACACCGAGGCTCCGACCTGGACCCGGTACGTGGTCGAGCCGGCCGCGGTCGAGTTCTTCCAGGGCGACGCCCGGCGCCGCCACATCCGGCTCCGCTACCGCCGCCCGGAGACCGCCACGGAGGCGGGCACCGGGGCCGGAAGCTGGGCCCGCGAGATGCTCTGGCCCTGAGGCGCCCGCACAGCGGCCTTACTCGGTTTCAACAAGAAAGGGGCACTATGGGAGGAAGCCGAGCTGTTGGGAGGCACCGATGCCACGAGCCCGTTCGCGCTACGCCCCCGACCGGGGCCTGACCGGTCGCATGGTCACCACCATGTTCCTGATCGGTCTGCTCTACGTCGTCTTCGTGGGCGTGCTCCTCGCGGCCCTGCGCGGTTCCTGGCCGATCATCCTGATCATCACCGGCGGCCTGTTCATCGCCCAGTTCTGGTTCAGCGACCGCATCGCCGCGTACGGCATGGGCGCCCGCGAGGTCACCCCCGAACAGGCCCCCGAGCTGCACGGCACCATCGACCGCATCTGCGCGCTGGCCGACATGCCGAAGCCCAAGGTGGCCATCGCCGAGAGTGACGTACCGAACGCGTTCGCCACCGGCCGCAGCGAGAAGACCGCCCTCGTCTGCGCCACGACGGGCCTCCTGCGCCGACTGGAGCCGGAGGAGCTCGAGGGCGTCCTCGCCCACGAGATGTCGCACGTCGCACACCGGGACGTCGCCGTCATGACGATCGCCTCGTTCCTCGGCGTACTGGCGGGCATCATCACCCGCATCGCCCTGTGGGGCGGCTTCGCCCGCAGCCGGCCGGGCAACGACCCGGCGGGCATCCTGCTGCTCCTCATCCCCCTGATCAGCGCCGTCGTGTACGCGATCAGCTTCCTGCTGACCCGGCTGCTCTCCCGCTACCGCGAGCTCTCCGCCGACCGCGCCGCCGCGCTCCTCACCGGCAGGCCCTCCGCCCTCGCCTCGGCCCTGACGAAGGTCAGCGGGCAGATGGCCCGCATCCCGACCCAGGACCTGCGCAAGGCGGAGCCGTACAACGCGTTCTACTTCATGCCCGCGTTCTCCTCGAAGGAGTCCCTGGGCCGGCTGTTCTCCTCGCACCCGACGCTGGAACAGCGCCTGGACCAGCTGTCCCGCATCTCCACCGACCTGTCCCGATAAGTCTTCAAGGAGTTACGCCCGTGGGCCTGCTCGACGCCATCCTCGGCCGCAGCAAACCCGTCCGCCCCGACCTCGACCAGCTCTTCGCCGTCCCCTCGGCCGCCCTCACCCTCCAGGCCGCCACCGGCTTCACGCCGACCGGCCTGGGCTCGGTCTGCTTCGCGGGGGTGGAGGGCGGCGGCTTCGCCCGGCTCCAGGAGGACGTACGGGAGCTGCTGGACGCGGACACCGAGCGCGGCGGCATCCCGGTGGAGTTCAGCCGGGACGCGTACGGCTACACCTGGCTGCTCGCCACCCACCCGGCCGACGACACGGCGGGCCTGGTCAACGACCTGCACGCGGTGAACACCCTGCTCCAGGACGGCGGCTTCGGCCCGCACCTGCTGTGCTCGCTGATCGGCTTCCGGGACGCGGAGGGGCGTGCGCTGGCGCTCGTCTACCTCTACAAGCGCGGCACGTTCTACCCGTTCGCCCCGCTGCCCGGCGACACCGAGAAGCGGGACAACCAGCTGGAGCTCCAGGTACGGGGCGCCCTCGGCGACGACCTCCGGGTGGAGAAGGACCTGTCCCGGTGGTTCCCGGTGTGGGGGGCGCCGGGGTTGTGATCAGGCGCTGACGGTGGCGGTGGCCGTAGCGGTGGCGTGGTCCAGGAAGGCGGTCCAGGCGGCCGGGGCGACGGCGAAGGTGGGGCCGTCGGTGACCTTGGAGTCGCGGAGGTGGACGGTGTGGGGGCAGGTGGCGACCTCTACGCAGGCGCCGCCTTCGTTGCCGCTGTAGCTGGACTTGTGCCAGTCGTAAGCAACCTCGATGCAGGCTTCGCCCTCGTTGTTGCTGTAGCTCGACTTGAACCAGGTCAGTCCGGGTCCGTGGCTCACAGTTGTCTCACCTTCGTATCGATGACCTCCGCCGACTTCCAGGGGTTGAGCGCCTGGGCCCGCAGGATGCCGAAGAGGTCTAGCTGGTCGCTCACTTGCTCCGGCTTCGAGATCAACCTACCGCCGCCCTGCGCCTCCGCGAAGAGCAGATTGCGGCCTTCCGCCGTGGACATCAACTGCATGGGCCCGTTCAGCCCCGCGTGCATGTGCTGGTCCGACGGCATCACCTGCACCGTCAGGTGGTTGAACCGCTCGATGCAGTCCCGCACGTGCAGCAACTGCTCCTTCAGCACCTCCGGGCCGCCCAGCGTCCGGTCCAGGACCGACTCCTCGATGACGTACCCGATACGCGGCGGCGACTTACGCGTCAGCACCGCCTGCCGTTCCAGTCGCGCTTCGACGTGCCGGACGATCTCCTCCTCCGAGTACGCCGGTACGCGCGAGCGGTACAACGCGTACGCGTACGCCTCCGTCTGGAGCAGACCCGGGACCAGCATCGTCTCGTACGCGCTGATGACCCGCGCCAGTCGTTCCAGCCGTGCCCAGTCCAGGAACTTCGCCGGGTACTTCTCCTCGTCCACCAGCTCGCAGCACGCCTCCAGCGCCCCGCCCGCCCCGAACGCCCGCTCGGCGTCCATCAGCAGGTTCCGCGAAGGAATGCGTTCCGCCCGCTCGACCGCTCCCATCAGCGATTCCGAGATCAGCAGCACGTCCGCCGCCGTCTTCTGCGTGTGTCCGGCCCGCACCCGGTGGATACGGATCAGATCTCCCACGAGCCGCCGTCCGTGCGTCGCTTCACCACTCGCCGCCACAGCCAACACCACCCTCCCCACATCGCATCGATGTGAACCGTGTCCTGCTGGTCACGCTACGCAGTCGGCGGGATGCTCGTAGCCATGACGAGCAAGAAGCACCCCGAATGGGTACCCACCGCCGGGCACCAACTCCACCTCACCGGCATCTACTTCGACGCCATCCGGCTCCGGGGCATCCGCGGCGAGGCCGTCCTCCGGCACCTGGCGACCCTGACCGAGGGCGAGCCCGGCCCTGTCGTGCGGGAGATGGCCGGGGCGCGGTGGACGTACTTCCTGGTCCCGCCGGGCGCGAGCGACGGGTACGACTGGCCGCCGGGCGTGAAGTGCTTCGGGCCGGCGACGCGCGACGAGTGGGTGGGCGTCCCCGCCCCGGACGGCAACACGTATCCGCTGAGCTGGCGGTACGGAGCACCGGAGGAGGACGAGTTCGTGGATCCGGAGCTGCTGCACGGGCTGGTGATGGCCCAGCTGGCCCCGGCGGCGGGCGACGAGTGATAGCGCGGAGCCTCAGCCTGCCGGCCGGAAGACCGGTACGGCCTCCCCGCCGCTCTCCCCCGCGCTCCTGAACGTGACCGCCAACCCCAGTCCGATGCGGAGGTCGCCGTGCGCGCACTCCACGACCTCCGTCATCATCCGGGGCCCCTCGGCCAGGTCGACCACGGCCGCGACGTACGGAACGCGCCCCCCGAAGGGCGGCAGGTCGTTGCGGTGGACGACGGACCACGTGTAGAGGGTCGCGTCCCCGCTCGCGTGCTCCCACCCCACGTCCTCGCTCCAGCAGTACGGGCAGAACTCGCGCGGGTAGTGATGCGCCCGCCCACACCCGGCGCACCGGCGGATCAGCAGCAGCCCCTCCCCGGCCGCGTCCCAGTACGGGCGGGTGAAGGCGTCCGGCTCGGGCAGGTCGAAGCGCGGGGCCGCCGCACGCTCCGGCGGCGTCACGGGAACAGCCCGAACGCCGCGTCCAGCGACCACGTCTGCCAGGCCATCGCGAACAGGGCCACCAGCGAGATCAGGGCCATCATCGCGTTCTGCCCCTGCTCGGCCCAGTCGTGGATCATCAGGACCAGGTAGAGCAGGTTGAGGAGGAGACCGGCTACGAGAGCGACCGGGGTCAGGAATCCCGTCACCAGGCCCACTCCGAGAGCCAGTTCGGCGTAGACGACGACGTACGCGATCACTTTCGGGCGCGGTTCGACGATCCGCCGGAAGCCGGTACGCACCACACCCCACCGGTGCTTGCCCGCGACATCCGCCGCCCAGGCGATCCCCGTTCCCCGCTCGAACCAGCCCTTCTTGTCCTTGTGCCGCCAGCTCTCCAGCCACCACAGGCCGAGGCCTATGCGCAGGACGGCGAGCCATTCCGCACCGCTGAGCCAGATCGTCTGCATCGGGCAGCCTCCGGTCGCTCGCACCTGACGATACGTCAGTTCAGCGGACGCGGGTCGCCTCACGCAAGGGGCGTGCACGGCCCAGGCGCGCCGGTCACCATCCCCGCCGGCAACGGGCCCGCCGGCAACGGGCCCCCCGTCGGCGTCACGGACACCGGGTCCGAGGCGGAGAGCAGCAAGGCCCCATCGCGGCCTCGTCGCCCTCCCCGTCAGCCGAAGGCCTCACCTGAGGAAAAGCTAGGTGCGAAGGGTATGCAACCACCACATCTCGCCCCCCGTGATCAATTCGCAATCGTTTCCCACCTTGACCGAGACCCATCAACAGAGCGGGCGATTACGCTCCGAACCATGCCCAACAGCCCTTCCCCCACAGGCAGCACCGACGCCGTCGCCCTCACCGACCGTACGGACGACCGGCCCGTCTACGTCATCGGCGGTGGGCCCGGAGGCCTCGCCGCCGCTGCCGCGCTCCGCGACCGGGGCGTCCGGGCGGTGGTCCTGGAGAAGGCGGACCGGGTCGGCGCCTCCTGGCGCGGCCATTACGACCGGCTGCACCTGCACACCACCCGGCGCTGGTCGGCGCTGCCGGGGCTGAAGATGCCGCGCGCGTTCGGGCGGTGGGTGGGCCGGGACGACGTGGTGCGGTACCTGGAGAAGTACACCGAGCACCACGAGCTGGAGGTGGTGACGGGCGTCGAGGTGAACCGGATCGACCCGGCCCCCGACGGCTCCGGCGACTGGCAGCTGACCGCCACCGGCGGCCGGGTCCTGCGGGGCCGCGCGGTCGTCGTCGCGACGGGCTTCAACCACACCCCGCGCATCCCGCGGTGGCCGGGCCGCGACACGTTCACCGGGGAGCTGCTGCACGCCGCGGAGTACCGGAACCCGGCTCCGTACGCCGACAAGGACGTCCTGGTGGTCGGCATCGGCAACACGGGGGCGGAGATCGCGGCGGACCTGGCCGAGGGCGGGGCCGCCCAGGTGCGGATCGCGGTGCGCACCGCCCCGCACATCGTGCGGCGCTCCACGGCGGGGTGGCCGGCCCAGGCGACCGGCATCCTGGTCCGGCGGCTGCCGGTGCGGCTGGTGGACCGGGCGGGGGCCCTGATGGCGCGGATCGCCGTACCCGACCTGTCCGCGCAGGGGCTGCCGCGCCCGGGGGCGGGCCTGTACTCGCGGGTCCGGGAGGGTGCGATCCCGGTCCAGGACGTCGGCCTGATCGACGCGGTGAAGACCGGCAAGGTGACCCCGGTGGCGACCGTCGCCTCCTTCGACAAGGACGCGGTGGTCCTGGCCGACGGCTCCCGTCTCACCCCGGACGTGGTGATCGCGGCGACCGGGTACACCCGTGCCCTGGAGCCGCTGGTGGGCCACCTGGACGCGCTGGACGGGCGGGGCCGCCCGGTCACCCACGGGAGCCGCACCCCGAAGCAGGCCCCGGGTCTCTACTTCACCGGCTTCACCAACCCGATCAGCGGGATGCTCCGCGAGATGGCTCTGGACGCCGAGAAGATCGCCAAGAGGGTGGCGCGGGCCCACTGAGGCCGCGCCCGGAGGAGAGGCAGAGGTGCCGCAGACGCCACGGTTGATCCGCCGGGACGACTTCCGGCCGCTGGTGGACCACCGGACGGTCCACGTGGGCACGATGTGGTTCGACGAGCCGCCGGCCGACGACGAGCGGATCCAGGTCCCCGGGGCCGGGCTGTATCTCTCCACCGTCCACAACGACCACTACCCGCTCGTACGGCTGGAGTCGTGGTCCGGCGAGCCGCCGGAGCCTGAGCCGGAGCCGGGAGCTCGCCCCCGACGAGGAACAGAAGTTCCCCGAGCCGGCTCCGCGTGACGTCCCGCTGGAGGCCCGGCTGTTCCAGCTGTGGCCGGAGCACTGATCCCGGCCGGACGAGATGGCCGAGGCGCTCGGGAGCCCGGTGCGCTCCGCGTGGACCGCGCCCCGCCCGAGCCAGGGCCACGCAGGAGTGACTACGGCGACATGATGACAACTGTGTGATTAATGGCGTGAGTTGTGGCGCATCTGTTCACAGGGGGATGTGTAGATCGCTAGCTTCCCCTTAACTCGTCCGTACCGGGAAGGACTTCTGTGAGCGCCTCCGTTCGAAGATCCGTCGCCGCCCTGGCGGCCACCGCACTCGTGGCCCCGCTCCTGCTGGCCTCGGCGTCACCCGCCTCCGCCCAGAAGGACAGGGCCGCCCAGGACGCCGCCGCCCTGTCGCAGACGCTCGTGCGTGACGCGTCCGCCAAGGACGCGAGAAAGCACCTCGTGGCCTTACAGGCGATAGCCCAGGCGACGGGCGGTCACCGTGTCGCCGGATCGGTGGGACACGAGATATCCGCCGCTTATGTGCAGGCGCTCCTCACGGCGGCCGGGTACCGCGTCTCGTCCCAGAAGTTCGACTTCATCTACACCGAGACGCTGGCCGAGAAGCTCTCCGCCGTCTCCCCCACGCCGTTCGACGCCGAGATCAAGGCACTCACCTACACCAAGTCGACGCCGGTCGGCGGGATCACGGCCGAGCTGGCCGCCCCGCCGGTCGACGAGGACGGCACCACCGGCTGCGAGCCGGGCGACTACGCGGCGGGCGCGTTCACCGGGAAGATCGCACTGATCAAGCGCGGCGGCTGCGCCTTCGGGGTCAAGCAGGAACAGGCCGCGGCGGCGGGTGCGGCCGGGGCCATCATCTACAACAACATCGACGCCGGGTACGGTCCGCTGTCCGGCACCCTCGGCGATCCCGCCACCGTGAAGATCCCCACAGCCGGGCTCTCCAAGCCCGACGGGGACCGGCTCGCCGCCGACCTCGCCGAGGGCCCGGTGACGATCTCCTTCGAGGTCCGCCAGCTCCAGGAGACACGTACGACGAAGAACGTCATCGCCGAGACGCGGGGTGGCGACGCCGCCGACACCGTGGTGCTCGGGGCGCACCTGGACTCGGTGAAGGCGGGCCCGGGCATCAACGACAACGGATCGGGCGCGGCCGGCCTCCTGGACGTCGCGCTGAAGCTGGCCAAGAAGGAGAAGCAGCCGCGCAACAAGGTGCGGTTCGCCTGGTGGTCGGCGGCGGAGAGCGGTCTGTTCGGCTCCGCGCACTACGTCGAGAAGCTGACGCCGGCCGAGCGGCAGGAGATCAGGCTCTATCTGAACTTCGAAATGATCGCCTCACCGAACTACGGCCTGTTCGTCTTCGACGGCGACAACTCCGACGGTCTCAACTTCCCTGCAGGGCCGACAGGATCCGCCCAGATCGAACGGGACATCACCACGTTCCTGGGCGCCCGGGGCCTCCCCACGGCCGGAACACCGTTCATCGGCCGCTCCGACTACCACCCCTTCGTCCTGGCGGGCATCCCCTCCGGCGGTACGTTCACCGGCGCCGAGGCACTCAAGACACCGGCCGAGGCGGCGAAGTGGGGCGGCGAGGCGGGCGTCGCCTTCGACGTGAACTACCACGCCGCCGGGGACACGCTCAAGAACATCAACATGAAGGCGTTCGACATCAACATCGACGTCATCGCCAACGCGGTGGGCACGTACGCGCACGACCTGGGCTCGCTGAAGCACGCCCCGGCCGCCGGGCGGCAGGCGCCGGCGTACGTGACGGACGCGGACGCGACGTGATCGAGTAGTCCTGTACGGGCCCCTTGGCGGGTCCGGCTCCCACCCCCGGTGCCCGGTGCCCCCACCTACGGCGTCCCGACACCGGGGGTTTCCCATGCCGTAGGTACGGCCCCGTCTCCCCCGACCGGCGACAATCAGCCAACTTCAGGCCCGTCACCTGGGAGCGGAAAAGAAAGCCGAAAAAAGCGGAACCCGAATCGGGGAAACACCATCCGTAGCGCTGTTACATTCGTTCCGGAATCGGCTATTCTATTCAACCGTCCCACGAACCTCATGTCTTGCTCAGACCGCGGAAATCACCTTTCGCTGGCGGGCATGAGGCCCTAGGTTCCCTTTTTATGGGCTCCCGACAGGGGGAGCGATAACGAGGGGAAAAGGCCATCAAGGCCGGGCCGCACCTGCGAGAGGTAGCTGTCGATGGCCGCTATGGAGATGCCCCCCCTGCTTACCCCCCTGAGCGTCCTCGGCGGAGGCCGCGGGGGCCACAACGAGCGGCAACAGGGAGGCGCAGGCCACGACCGCCGCAGCCTTGGACATAATGAGCGAAGAACGCATGGAACACTCCTGGTGTGAAGGCGTTCTCGAGGCCCGAGCGGCCTCACCGTCCTTTCCGGGGGTAGAGCCCGGAAAGGACGGCCAACCTTCACCTGGCGCACGGGGGAAGCGGGCCCTACCCCGACAATTTTGGCCAGTTCGTGATCGCCTTAGGGTGAATGTGATCGTCTTGTGCATCTCCTTGGCGGAGCATCCACCGACCAGGTGCCGAAAGCGAAGTTTGCGTGACGGCGAACTCGGCCCTCGCCTCCGTACACCCGCCTCCGCACTCTTCAGGGCCGGCCCTCCAGCCGCTCCGTGGTGGCCCCGCCCCACTCGCCGAAGCGCAGGGGGCCTTCGTCGAGCCAGGACAGGATCAGGCCTGCTGCGGTCGGCCGTCGACGCCGGTCATGGGGGCCGCAGCATCTCGGCCCTGACCGAGGTGCTCAGTAGCCCGGGACACCCGGCGGGGGTCGCGTTCCTTCAGCTGCGGCCTAAGCCCACACCCCGCGTGCCGCGACGCTCCGCGCCCACGGTTCCAGGTCGGCCGGGGCGCGGCCCAGGACCTGGCGGACGCCGTCGGTGACCTCCGAGGTGTGCCCCGCCCGGTGCAGGGCGAACATGGCGCCCAGCGCGTCGGCCGCCGCCTCCGGCCAGCCCCCGGCGAGTAGCTCGGCACGGTACGCGGCCGGGGTGAGCTCCTCGTAACGGATCGGGCGGCCCGCCGCGTCGGCGATCGCGCGGGTCGCCTCGGCGAAGGTGAGCG
This sequence comes from Streptomyces sp. NPDC006261, assembly GCF_040613515.1. Taxonomy (NCBI): domain Bacteria; kingdom Bacillati; phylum Actinomycetota; class Actinomycetes; order Kitasatosporales; family Streptomycetaceae; genus Streptomyces; species Streptomyces sp. NPDC006261. The sequence continues at coordinate 4,534 of NZ_JBEXSI010000008.1, read as the reverse complement.
CGCGGGGGCCCGACAGGTCGTAGACGCGTCCCGCGTGGCCGTCCCCGTCCGCGGTGAGGACTCCCGCCGCGACCTCCGCCACATCCTCGGCGTCGATGAACGGTTCCGGCATGTCCCCGATCGGCAGGCCCAGCCGGCCGGCCCGGAGTGGCGCCAGCCACAGGTCCTCGTCGAAGTTCTGGAAGAAGTTGTTGGGGCGCAGCAGGGTCCACTCGACCCCGGTCTCCTGGACCGCCGCCCCGGCGGCCGCCATGCCCTGGCCGAAGTCCAGCCCCTCCTTCTCGATGCTGCGGCCGGAGAGCACCACGAAGCGGCGTACGCCCGAGGCCGCGGCCTGCTGGACGAACTCCCTTACGGGGGACGGGTCGTCGGGCGCCACGAGGTAGAGCGCCTCCGCTCCCGCGAGTGCCGGATCCCAGGTGACGGGGAGCGTCCAGTCGAAGCGGACCTCGCCGGAGCGGGAGGCCGCCCGGACCGTGGCCGTTCCGGAGTCGCGCAGGCGGGCCACGACCCGGCGGCCGGTCTTGCCGGTGGCGCCGAGGACGAGGACGGTGGGCGGGGTGCGGTGCGTGCCGGTCTTCGCTGTCATGGGGCAAGTCCATCGCGTGGCCGTCACACCCGCCATGGGCGCCCGTCCGCCGTGCATAGGTGAGCGTCCGGTCCATGGGCGAGCGGTCCGGAGCGCGTGATGTTTCTGCCTATCGTGGCGCCATGGACGTGTTCGACGAGCTGTTGCGGGGCGTGCGGGGCAAGGGTGCGGTGTTCGGGCGGTCGGTGCTGTGGCCGCCCTGGTCCCTGCGCTTCACGGACGGGACCTACCTGACGCTGTGCCTGCCGATGCGGGGGGCCGGGTGGATCGTGCCGGAGGGCGGGGAGCCGCTGCGGCTGGCGTTCGGGGAGGCCGCGATCGTCCGGGGGCCGGCCCCGTTCACCTTCACCGACGACCCGGCGGGCGGTACGGGGGCGGAGGTGCGGGAGGTGCACTGGGGCACCGGCACGGCCCCCGCGCCCGAACTGGCCGCCGTCCCGGACCTGGGGCCCGAACTGGAGGGGCCCGCCGTCCTGTTGGCCGCCGCCTACGACGTACAGGCTCAGGTCCCCCAACGGCTGCTCCGGGCCCTTCCGCCGGCTCTCGTCGTGCCCGACGAGGACGACTGCGCGCCGCTGCGCGACTACGTGGTCGCCCAGATCGGCGGCGCGCGGCCCGGGCACCAGATCGTGCTGGACCGGCTGCTGGACTGGATGCTCGTATGCACCCTGCGGGACTGGTTCGACCGCCCGGAGGCGGAGCCGCCGGGGTGGTACGGAGCCCTCGGCGACGAGGTCGCGGGCCCCGCGTTGCGGGCGATGCACGGGGACCCGGCGCACCCCTGGACGACGGCGGAGCTGGCGGCCCGGGCCGGGGTCTCGCGGACCACCCTGGCGAAGCGGTTCACGGAGCTGGTCGGGGACGGCCCGGTGGCGTACCTGACCGAGTGGCGCATGACCCTCGCCGCTGACCTGCTGACCCGCCCGGAGCTGACGGTGGCGGCGGTGGCCCGGCGGGTCGGCTACGCGGACGCGTTCGGCTTCAGCGCGGCGTTCAAACGGATTCGGGGCCAAAGCCCGAGCGCGTACCGCCAGGAGGCCACCGCGACCGGGCGCGCACCGGGGCTGGCGGCTCCGGCGGGGTGAGGCTGTGGGTGCCGCCGGGGTGCGGCAGCGGTGGGGTGCGCGGGGCCGTGGCCGTCAGGCCGTGACCACGGGGACGCCCTCCGGCCACCCCGCCAGCAGGGCCGCGATGTGGTCCGCGCAGCGCAGGGCGGCCGTGACCATGGCGGTCCTGGTCATCCCGGCCACGTGTGGGGTCAGCAGCGCGTTCGGCAGGCCGAAGAGCGGCGAGGCGAAGGCCGCGTGCTCGTTCTCGAAGGTGCCGACGGCCGCCGCCGCGAGGGGATGCGCGGGATCGCGCAGGGCTTCGGCGAGCGCCTGCTCGTCGACGATCCCGCCCCGGGCGGTGTTCAGCAGGATCGCCCCCGGACGCATCAGTGCCAGCTCGGCCCGGCCGATCAGCCCCCGGGTCTCCTGGGTGAGCGGCAGGTGGAGGGAGACCACGTCGCTGGTCGCGAGCAGACCGGGGAGGGTGGGGGCCGGCCGGGGCGCGGGCGCCGGTGCCGATGCCGGGTGGGGTGCCGGTGTGGTGCCCCGGCACCGCGCGAACGCCTGGACGTCCATGCCCAGCGCACCCGCACGCCCCGCCGGAGCCAGCCCGATCCGGCCCGGACCGACGATGCCCAGCGTCAGTTCCGACAGCTCCGCCGGAGGGACCGTGGGAGCCCGCCACTCGCCCCGGTGTGCTGCCTCGTCGTACGGCCTCAGGTTCCGTGTCAGCGCGAGCAGTTGGGCCAGGGCGAACTCGGCGACCGCCGCCGCGTTGGAGCCGGGGGTGTGGGTGACCGCGACCCCGTGCCTGGCGGCGGCCGCCAGCTCGACGTGGTCGGTACCCGCGCCCGCCCGGCCGATGACGCGGAGCGGATGGGCCAGCCCGGGCCGGGTGGCCCCCGCGAGGAACTCGGCGCGCAGCGGCACCGCGGCCCGGGACTTGACCGCGTGGTGGCCGGCCCCGTCCCGTACCGCCCCGGCGAGCAGCGCGGCCTCGTCGAAGGGGTCGAAGTCGGCGAAGTCCACCCGGCCGCCCCAGTCGGCCCGCGTCCCGGCACGATCGGCCACCCGCCGCAGGTTCAGCGTGACGGCCAGACCGTGGCCGAGCAGGCGCTCCAGCTCCCGGCCGAGCAGCACACCGGGGGCCGCGTCCACCAACAGCACACGGAACCGTTCCACGCGGCACTCCCGTCCGGTATGCGGGCCCGGCCTCCGTAAGCCCCGAACCTCTTCGTAAGCCCCATACCCCCCGTACGGACCCTGCCTCGCGGCATGACGTGCCCCCGTCGCCGCCCCTTGACGTCAACTTAACTTGAGGTTCTATGTTGAGCTCATCGGCGACCGACCGCAAGGAGAGCCCACCATGACGCACCCCCAGCTCAGCGACACCGAGCTCGCCGCCCAGCCCGCCGCCTACTAAACCGGCGTGGCCTACGAGGCGCTCATCGCGTTCACCCGGGAGCGGCAGGCCGAACTCGGTCTCACCCAGCCCCAGTTCTGGCTGCTGCGCAACCTGTCGGGGAACGACCTCTCCCCCGGCGGCCAGGGCATGACCGTCCCCCGGCTCCAGCAGGCCATGCGCGCCTACATCCGGCCCGAGGACGACCTGGCGGCCGAGGCGGAGGTCCTGGTGGAGCGCGGCTGGCTCACCCGGGACGGGAGCGGGCGGCTGTGGATCACGGAGGCGGGGGATGAGGCCCGGGCCGGGCTCAAGCGCCATGCCCCGGGCATCCGCGACCGCATCCACCAGGGAATCGACGACGCCGACTACGTCACCGCCCTCAAGGTGCTCCGGCAGATGATCCGCAACACGGGCGGCACCCCCTAGACCCTCAGCCCCAGACCCCCTCCGCCGCCGCGTCCCGGAAGGCGTCGGCGACGTCGCGCGGGGAGCGGCCCAGGGCTCGGCGGACGCCGTCCTTCAGCGGGGCCTCCCGGCTCGTGCGGATCGGGTCCAGCGCGGCCGTCCAGAGCCCGGCCTCCCCCTCCGAGACGCCCTGTGCGACCAGCCCGTCCCGGAATGCGGTCTCCTCGATGGGGACGTAGGAGGCAGGCGGGCCGCCGGTCACCTTCGCGATCTCGTCCAGGACGTCGGCGATGCCCAGCGCGCGGGGGCCCGACAGCTCGTACACCTCGCCGCCGTGGCCGTCCTCGGTGAGCGCCGCCACCGCCACCGCCGCGATGTCGTCCGCGTCGACGTACGCCGCCCTGCCGTCCCCGACCGGGAGGGCCACTTCGCCGTCGCGTACGCCGTCGAGGAAGACGCCCTCGCTGAAGTTCTGGGCGAACCAGCCGGGCCGCAGAATCGTCCAGGCCGGACCGGCGGAGCGCACGGCCTGCTCGCCCCGGAGGTGCGGGCCTCCGTCGACGACGGACGGGCCGAAGTACCCCGGCACGTCCACTCCCCGGGCCGAGAGCAGCACGAGCCGCTGCACCCCGGCCGCCACGGCCTGCTCGACGAAGGCGGGCGTCGGGGACGGCTCGGTGTCCAGCGGGACGATGTAGACGGCGGCGACCCCCTCCAGGGCGGGCGCCCAGGTGGCCGGGTCCTCCCAGTCGAACGGGGTCTCACCGGACCGGGAGGCCGCCCGGGTCTCCACCCCCAGCTCGCGGAGGCGGGCCGCCACGCGGCGGCCGGTCTTGCCGGTTCCACCGGTCACCAGTACCGGGGACGGGGACCGAAACGGGGGCTGGGCCGGGGACTGTTCCGGCGTCGTGTCTTCTGTCTTTGTCATGGCTCAAGCCTTGCCCGGGCCCTCGTACCCCGCCATGGCTCAGCGTCCGGGAGGGATGTCCACCCGTCCGGGGCCCCGGAGGGGCGGGCTGGAAGGTGGAGAACGCCTGAGGCCCGGATCCAGGGGATCCGGGGTAGACGACGACCCGGTCGGGGTCC